>DASSUA010000508.1:0-13134 GCA_035707525.1 Pseudonocardiaceae bacterium | reverse complement strand
CATCGCGAATGCGCCGCGCCGGTGCTGGCGTGGTCGCTGATGGTCACCGGCGTGGGAAAGGAGAGGCACAGCGGCCATAGGAGGCCGTTCGGCGCTCATGATCGCCGAAAGTGTGGGGTTACCATGCACCTTCGGACCCGTCCTGCATGGTGAGCTCACACTTTCAGCGATCATGAGCGAGGGCTGCCAGAGGGCGGCACTGCCGGCTGCCAGCCCGCAGCGCGTGGGCGGCATTCGATCCTTGTAGCGAAGCGGACGCCCACGCGGCCCTGCCGGGTCGCGGCGGGGACCGCCGTGGAGTGTGGGTCGTTGTGGAGGTCGTTGCCATGTAGCGATACTTGGCTACTTTTGGTGATCATGGGCGGGTTCGGCCGGGCGCGGTGCGGCCTGGGTGAGCATCCTGCGGCGGGGGTGGCAGGCGATGCCGGGCGGGGCCGGCGGTGATCCGTTCTCCTTGCTCCAATTGGCTTAATCTGCCGCATACTCCTACGCCAAGATGGCGGCTAATCTGGCCATAGCTTGGCAAAATCTTGAACCGTTCCAGACTTCGCCCTATGGTGGCCGGTGTGGTGGATAGGGACGAGGTGTCCCGGGCTCTCTTGCGGAGCGTCGGGCTGCGGGTGACCGCGCCTCGGTTGGCCGTGCTGCATGTCCTGCAGCCGGACGGTCACCTCGATGCCGACGAGGTCGCGCGCAGCGTCCGAAAGCGGCTCGGCACGGTGTCCACCCAGGCCGTGTACGACATCCTGCACGCCTTCACCGCGGCCGGGCTGCTTCGCCGGGTGGAGCTTCCCGGCTCACCGGCCAGGTACGAGCGCCGCGTCGGTGACAACCACCATCATCTGGTGTGCCGCTCGTGCGGCGACATCATCGACGTCGACTGCGCCGTCGGCGAGGCACCGTGCCTGACGCCGTCGGATGCGGCGGGGTTCGCGGTGGACGAGGCCGAGGTGGTCTTCTGGGGCAGTTGCCCCGGTTGCCGTGCGGGCGGCGAGCCCGGCGGCGCTTCACCGGCGACGTAGGCGTGCTCGGCGTTACTGGTCGGGAAGCTCGAGGCGGTGCAGGTCACGAGCTGGACAGGCGGTGGCGGCGGGCGAGGCTGGGCGCGGCGGCGATCGACAGCAGGACCAGGCCCCAGGCCCGGCCCTTGGAAAGGTCGTAGTCGCCCAGAAGCTCGCGCCACGACTCGTGGGCGACGTAGTGGCCGAAACCGAATTCGAACGCCGCGGTCATCGCGGTCCAGCCGGCGCCGATCAGCGCGGCGTCGCGGGCTGTGGCGATCGGCCAGCGCCGGTCGACCGCGCGGACGTAGGCCGTCAGCCCGGCGACCAGCGTCACGGTCGAGAGCTGGTGAGCCCGCAGGTCACCGAGCCGGTTGACGTACAGCCCCTCGCGCAGCGCGCCGTTGGCGACGCCGAGGACCGGGCCGCCGAACCAGGCGATGGCCCACTTCCGGTATGCGGTCATGGTGCGTCTCCTCAGAGGGTCAGGGCGCTGGTGACGGCGGTCGCGTCGGGGATCTCGTGCACGCCGTTGATGCGATTGTCCGGGCGGGGCGGGGTGGCCAGCTGTGGCGGCAGGCCGAGGGTGTAGGCCGTGAGGATCACCTGCACCGGGGTGCCGGCGTTGACGGTGACGCGCACCGGTGTCCCGGCGTCGGTCGGGGAGAACTCGACGACGCGAACCGCCGACGGTGACCCTGAGGTGGCGGCCGGCGCGCCCTGCTCGTTGACTGTCATCGCGTGGACCCCGCCGGTAGCTCGGATCTCGAGCGTCATCGCGTAGGTGCCGGCGGGCGCGACGGCGTTCAGGCTGAGGGTTCGCCGGTCGCCGACCGTGCTGTCGGACACCACGGTCCCGGCCGGTGCGCCCAGTGCGAGCGACGGCGCCCCGGCCGCCAATGCGGGAACCGCCACGCCCGGCTGGTGGAACGGGGAGGGCACGAAGGTCGTGGCCCGCCATTGCGTGCCGGTCTGCCCGGTCTTGCGCTCGGGCGCCGAGACGACCGCGACCCAACTGGCCACGCCGGCGTCCGCGTCCAGCTGGTATACGAGCAGGTCCGGCCGCGGATTGGTCTCATCGAGGCGGTCCGCGGCGACCCCGGCGCCGAGCAGCACGACGGCGCCGACCGCCGCGACGGCCGCCGGACGCAGCGACGGCCGGTTCAAACCGATCGTCACGAAGGGCACCGCCAGGGCCAGGGCGCTCGCCGCGAACAGGATCGGCAGCGCGATCAGCGGGATCGTCGCCGTGATCTCGGCGCGAGCGATCAGCTGGAAGAAGGCGTACACCAGCGGGGTCACCAGCAGCAGTGCGGGCAGGATGCCGGCGGTCGCGGCGAGCCTGGTGGCGTTGGCGCCGCGATCCCGGACGGCCAGGTAGCTGAAGGCGGCCGTGGCGCCGAGCAGCGGCCAGGTCACCAGGTAGGCGACGGTCGGGGCGAAGGCGCCGAGCAGCACGGCGAGGACCGCGAACCCGACCAGGGCCGCGGCGGCCACCTCCGGGCCGGTGTGCCGCCTGCGCAGCCACCAGGTCGCCAGGGCGAGGGCGCAGATCCCGCAGGCGACGGCGCCGAGCAGCCAGAAGATCCGATGGTACGTATGACCCTGGATCGCGTCGGACATACGTGGGTCGGCGAGGGTAACCAGATACATGGCGGCGGTCGCTGCCGCCATGGCCAGCACGATTGCGGCCCCGAGCCCAAATAGTGAGCGGATCACCGACCACGGGCGCAGCCGGCCGCGCCGCATTGCCAGGGCAAGGCCGGCGATCACGGCGAGCGCGGCCACCAACGCGAGCGGCAGCGACCAGGATCCCGGATAGATGACGGCGACGTTGCTCGTCAACGTGAACGCGACCGCGCTCGGTGCGGACACCTCGTCGAGGTCGCTGTCCGCGAGGTGGCGGGTCAGCGCCAGGATGGTCGTGCCGTACTCGGTCAGCGTGCCGGCGCTCACCCGGTCGGCCGTCTCGGCGGAGGTGTGGTAGCTCGACAGGCCGTCGAGCGTGGCGAACTCCAGCCCGGCCGGTACGGCCTGCTGGTAGCGCTCGAGGTCGCCGCCCATGTGCAGGGCGTTGAGCGGCGCGTCGAAGGCGGAGTACACGAACGGATCAGAGGACGCGGCGACGTAGCTGCGCAGCACCCAACCGTTGTCGGGGCCGGTCAGCGCGGGGCTGACGCGTCCGCCGCGGCCCGCGCCCTCGGTGTTGAGCACGACTCTGACGTCGTGGACCCACTGGTTGGCGTCGACGAATGCCTTCGACCCGAGCATCTCGTGCTCTTCACCGTCGGAGAACACGACGATCACGTCGTTGCGCGGCGGCGGGCCGGCGGACAGCACCCGCATCGTCTCGAGCACCGCCACCACACCGGCACCGTTGTCACCGGCGCCGGGCCCGGCCGGCACCGAGTCGTAGTGCGCCGCCAGCATTACCGCACCGGAGCCGCCGGTGCCGGCGAGCCTCGCCACGACGTTGTCGACCTCGCCCGACCACACGGAGGCCGGCGCGTCCGGCTCGAGCGTCACCCTCGCCGTCTGGACCTGCGGGGTCAGTCCCATACCCCGCAGCTCCGCGAGCAGAAAGGCGCGGACGTCGGCGTTCGCCGCGGTTCCCATCGGGTGCGGCACGGCGGCCACCCGCGCCAGGTCGGCCCGGGCCTGGGCCACCGGGAAGCCGTCGACCACGGCGGCCCCCGGGTCGCCCTTCCACACCCACGGCCAGGCCCCGAGGGCAATCGTCAACATGATCGCGGTGCCGCACGCCACGAACGTCGCGACGGTTCGGCGGCGGGTTCGCCGCGCGGGCGGCTGCCGGCGCTCGGCCGGTGACGACGGCGCGTAGAGGGACGTACTCATCGGAACTCCTCGGCCCGGGACGTGGCCATCCACCCGAGCCTCGCCCCCGATCATGGGGGCCTCTACGACCGAAGGTCAGCGCCACCTGGGCCGAACGCACGAATCCGGGTGAGCCGATCGGCCCGGCCGGGCGGACTAAGCCGGACGCCGGGGCCGGTCAGCGGAGACCCGGCTCAGCCGAACGCCGGGGGCCTGCCCACATCCGGCTTGGTGTAGTCGCAGACCCCGGTCGGGAAGATCTGCTTGAGCCGGTCCACCTCGGCGCCGCTCGGGCGCCATGGCCCGTAGACGCCGCGCGCGATCGCCGCCTCCACCGGCTGCAGCGCGCACTTGTAGTGCTGCTCGTCGAACGGCCCGCCGGCCACCGTGCGAGACGTGCCGTGGATCGGGAACCGCTGGGTGCAGGGGCCGGCGGCGGCCGGGTCGAGGATCCCGTTCCAGGCGTCGGTGCCGCGGTGCAGCAGGGTTCCGTCGGTGGCGAAGCAGCTGTCGACCGCCTCGGCCGGCTTGTTGCCGGCGACGCCGCGCTGCGGGTTGGCGGCGAGGTTGCGCAACCACCGGTCCATGACGGCGAGCGCCATCGGCGTCTGGTCGAACGCGCGCGCCGGTCGCGCGTCGGTGAACCACACGACCTGGTTCGCCGCGCTCCCCCGGTCCAGCATGCGCTGGCGGGCCGCGAACGACTGGCGCGCGTTGTGCATGTCGAGCTCGGCGTCCAGGTAGTGGCGCCAGTCGATGATCGGAATGTCGATCCGCCCGTCGAACACGAGCCCGGAGCGGTACGCGGCCCACATGGCCTCGACGCTGCCCGCGGTCCTCGGGGCCACGCCATCGGGCCCGGGCACGGTCATGTTGCGCGCGCTCCAGACGTCGATGTCGGCCGGACAGGCCGCGGGGATGTACGGGCAGCCCTCCTGCACGGCGTCCTGCGGCGGCTTCCAGCCCCCGATCGAGGCGTTGAGGCCGAGGAACTCAGCCGGCGTGACCTGCCCGTCGACCAGCGCCTGAAGGCCGTACTGGACGCCGACGTTGTCCCAGGTGGAACGCGCGAAGCCGGTGTCGGGGTCGCGGCCGTACACGTTGACGACGTCGTTCCAGTGCGTCCACTCGACCCGGGCCTGCTGCTCGGGGGTGATGCCCGGCGCGGTGCCGAACTTCGGGTTGAGCGCGAGCGGCGACAGGCCACGCCAACCCTTGATGCACTCGGTCGAGCCCGGCGCCGCGAGCCACGGCGTCAGGGGCTGGTACGGGTTGGGCACGGTGTTCGACGAGGCCAGCCCTTCGAGCAGGGTGCGGTTGGTCCAGATCCGCCACTTCGACGCCGGGTCGGCGCGCACCTGCAGGTCCATCCAGCGCTCGAGCAGCTCGCAGTCCCCGACGTGAATGGTCTGGGTGACCATGTCCGGGTAGGAGTACTGCGGGATCGCCCCGTCGAGCAGGCCCAGGTGGTTCTGGCCGTACACGTACTGCTGGATCCCGCCGCCGGAGCCGCCGAGGCCGACCGTGTAATCGGGATCGTCGTACTCGGTGACGAACCGGGACTTCACCATCAGGGCCGTCTCGCCGCCGAGCACGAGGTTGTAGTGGGTGTTGGTCTTCGTTCCGGTCGACCACGCGACCGCGTAGCCCTGGCCCAGGCCGTACCCGTAGCGGGACTCGCCCTGGTTGTTCGAGCCCTGGTAGTGACCGATCGCGACGCCGCCGCCGAAGTAGTAGATGAGCTTGCGGTTCCAGTACGGCAGCGTGGCCGGCCCGGTCGCCCCCGGGTCGAGCACCGCGATCGTGTAGATGAAGCGGTTGATCGTGCCGCGCTCCCAGCGGATGACGAAGTCGACCGTGGCCCCGTCGCTGGTCGTGGTCTGGGCCAGGTCGGCCGGCCGCGGCGCCGCCGGGTCGTAGGGCCGCCACGAACCGGCGGTGGACCGGTAGTAGTAGCCGACGCGCGTCGGCAGCGAGCAGTCGTCGTCGAGGAACGGCCCGGCGAGGTCGAAGCCGGCCAGGTGCGCCGGCGTCGAGCAGAAGAAGTCCGGCTGCTGCGGGCCGGCGAACATCGGGCCGCTGATCGGGTGGTTGACCAGCGTCAGCGAGCCGCGGTTGAGCGCCGAGTCGCCGGGGCCGGGCACCCGCGCCTCGACGGTGCTCACACCCGGCGGCAGGCCGCGCAGCACGCCCTCGAGGGCGTGGGCGGCGCGGTCGTCCGGCGAGAACGAGGCGCTGACGTCGGCACCGTTGAGGGTCACGGTCGCCTCGTCGAGCGGAACCGACGCCGGCACGACGACCCGGAGCCTGGCGGCTCCGCCGCTGACGTACTGCGCCGGCCCGGACAGCACCTCGATCCGCAGCGAATCGTGCAGGCCGGCGGGCGGCCCGGCGGGCACCGCCCCGGCGGTGACCGTCGCGCTGATCAGGCTGGCGGCCGCCATGGCCGCGACAGTGGTGGTTCGGCGACCCATGGCGTTCCTCCCCGGCCCGTTCGCTGCCCCGTCGGGGTCTTGGGCACCGCAACGCTAAGCCCGGTCATGAGGACCGTCAACGCCGCCGGATCAGCAGATAAGGGCGGCGCGACCGCGGGGTGGGTTCGGTCGCGCCGCCGGCGGGAGTTCGTTGCGTCAGCCGTTACCGGCCAACGCCCTGTGGTACGGCGTCTGCGCAAGCCGCGCTGCGAGCGCAGGCGAGGACTCGGTCATCTCGATCAGCGTGTCGCCGAGGGCGACGTACACGAGCGTCGGCTCGCATACCGTTTCCGCAAGGTTCACCGTCGCGGTGAAGGCGACGGTCGTGGCACCGGCCAGTTCGGGGGCAGCGGTCTGTCGCAAGCTGATCGTGCCGCTGGCTGTGCCGTCACTGGCGATGCCGCTCTGGTGGGCGTGCTGGAAGGGCTGGTCACTGCCGATGCCGTACCGGGTCCGGCCGGTGAGGTAACCGCGGGGACCCACGACACCGTTCAGATACCTTCCGGGGACGGGCCATATAGTGGGGTTTCCTTTCGTCGGGGTCGGGTTGTTCGTGCTACGCAATATTCTGCAGTGCTGCGTGACTGAACCGTCACACCGGCGCAACACCACTCCTGACCACTGGAAACGGTCACGGCGAAAGGGTTTCGGCCGCGATCGGCGGCGGACCGCTTGGGGTGGCCGCCGCCGATTTCGCCCGGCCGCCGCCGGTTACCCCGGCTGCCGCCGGTTACCCGGCTGGCAGGACGGCGTCGGCCTTTCGGAAGTTCCGGCCGCTGCCGTCGGGGGTGTAGTTGTTCTCGACGTTGCCGGCGGCGTCGACCGAGAACCAATGGAATCTGGTACCGGCCGGTACCGTGAGCGTCTGGCCACCCTCCCGGATCCCGGCGCTCGCATAGAGGGTCGAGGCGTAGGTCGGAATGCCGCGGTCGAGCGTATAGAATATGGCGGCCGGTTCGGTGGACTGGAACGTGACGTTCACCATTCCCGGCGTGCTGCTCGCGGTCACCGAAAGCGCGGTTTCCGGCCTGGTGTGGTCGGTGTCGAGGTCATGCGCGACACGCATCATCTCGACCAGGCCGTTGGCGAACTCGAGGGCCTGGTTGCGCGCCTCCGGCCAGGCCGGCTGGAACGACGTACCGATCTCGAAGTTCCAGGCGTAGATGCCGTACCTGTACCAGAGCATGTCCCCCGAGTTACCGGCGGCGGAGTACAGGACGTCCGAGATCGGGCCGGTTCTGGCCGGGGTGACGGCCAGGTTGCGGTGGCGCTTGATCGCGGTCAGGATTCGCGACGAGGCGCCCCAGAAGAACGACTCCTGCGCCAGCGTCGGCCGCGGCGCGGAGATCCGGCCAGGCAGCGCGTACGAACCGGGCGACCACATGAAGTAGTTGCCGGAGGAGTGCAGGTTCATCGAGAACTCGATGTTCGGCCGGTTGGCGAGCCAGTCGAGGTTGCGGTCCTCTGGCTCGGAGAGCTCGCCCGGCCCGGCGAAGACGTCGCTGGTGCAGCTCGTCGACGCGCCCGAGTAGCCGTCGAAAAGGCTGTACTCGGTGTAGTTGCGGTTGACGTCCACGCCCCAGGAGTTCCGCCCGAGGAAGTCGACCGGCCCGGTCGCCGGGCAGTGGTTGGTCATGTTCTTGCGCTGGGCGTTGAAGTCGTAGAACGAGTAGTGGCCGCCGTCGGGGTTGATCGAGGGGGCGATCCAGATGTCCATATTGTTGAGCAGCTGCTTGGTCAGCCCGTCGTGCGCGTAGTTGCGCAGCAGGCGCTCGGCGGTCTCGACCGTGACCAGCGGCGGCACCCACTCCCTGGCGTGCTCCTGCGCGTAGGCAAGGACGCCGGTCTTGGACCCGTCCCGGTGCTTGCCGATCCGGATCGCGTACACCGGGTGCGGGTCGCGCGAGACCGTGTCCGGCGCGCTCAGGCCGTCAGACAGCTGCGTGCGGGCGGCCGGGGCGACGATGCCGGCGCCGGCGTTGCCGCGGTAGGTGTAGGCCCGGATCAGCGAACCGGCATCGGCGTTGAGGGCGGCGGCGACCTGCGCGGCCGTGCTCGTCACGGCGCCCGAGGCGTCGGTGGCCAGGCTGACCCGGATGAGGTCACCGGTGACGCCGACCGACAGCGCCTGGCCGGCGGCGCCGGGGTCGGCGATCTCCATGGCGAGGTCGTTGCCACCCTGGTGGCCCCAGGCCAGCGAGTCGACGGCGACCCGGCTGGCGTTCGCGGTGCCGAACACGGCCTGCGCCTTGCGGCGGTAGCCGTTGGTCGGGTACGGCAGCCGGACGACCTCGGCCAGCTCCGGGAACTCGGCGGCCAGCCGGTGGATCCGGTCGTACAGCTCGGTCGGCGTGAGGTAGCTGGTGACGAAGTCCCTCTGGTACCCTGGTCCCTCCGGTGAGGTCTCCGGGACCGGCAGCCACTCCTGCACCCTGGCGATGGCGACGTCACCGGTCGGGCTGGTGATCCGCACGTACTCGGGCCTGACCGTCACCAGCGAGGCACCGCGGTGGTACAGGTAGACGCCGGCGTCCACGAACCGGGAGATGGCCTGCGTCCCACCCGAGCCGAGCTCCGTGCCGGGACCGCTGTCGCGCTCCACGGTCAGCGGGTTCGTGGCCGTCTGGCCGTTGGCCCACTTGGCCTCGACGGACAGGACCTGGTTGGCGCCCGAGGTGTAGTAGTCGGCGCGGATGATCCTGACGTCGGACACGTCCGGGTTGGTCACCTCGCCGGCGAACGCCTCGTTCTCCGCGACGTGCCGCGCGATCGTCGTGTCACGCTCGTCGACGCGCGCCCGCGCCTCGTCGGGGTCGTACACCACATTGCCCAGCCGGAAGCCCGCCGCTGTCAGCGACGCGGCCTCGTTCGGGGTGATCACGGCGTGCGCCACGAGGCCGCTCTCGGTCCGGGCGACGTGGTGGTCGAGGTCGACCCCGGTTGCGACCAGCCGATCCAGCTCGCCGCTGCCGGGGAGCAGCACCTCGACGACGCTCGCCTCCTCCCCCGCCACCTGACCGAGGTCCGGCGCCTGGTTCGGTACGGCGGTGGCAGGGCTCACCAGCAGGACCGTCGCCAGAGCCGCGACCAGCGCGGCCGGGACGGGGAGGCACCGCCGCCACCGGCGGGGCTGGAACTGGGACATCACGTCCGCCCTTCTGCGCGAAAGAGCGCCAACGGCACCGAAAGAGCAGGTCAAGGGATTGATAACGGATTCAACAAATCCTGGGCACCGGTTCGCGTGCCTGTCAATGCCAGCGGTGCCCATTCGCCTACCCCACGCAGGCGGTGCTCACGCTTTCGCGGTACAACGGCGCGGATGAGGGGCGAAGAAATGACCGGAACCGAGCGGATCGGGCGGCCGGCGCGCACGACCGTCGAGGACGTGGCCTCGCTGCTGCGGCGGGCGGAGGCCATGCTCGGGGCCAGCGACCGGCTGCGCGCGGCGGCGCGGCGGCAGATCGGGTCGTTGCGGCCGCGCGACGCGCGCAAGCAGCTGCGCCGCACGCCGATCGGCGACCTCAAGGCGTTCGCCGGCGGCGGGGCGCGCCTCGGCCGGCTGCACCGCGCCGGGTTCCGGACCGTCGGTGACGTCCTGGACGCCAGGCCGCACGAGCTCGAACGCGTTCCCGGCGTCGGCCCGCGAACCGTGCGGCAGGTGACGGCGGCGGCGCGCCGCTACGAGGCGGAGCTGGCCGACACCAGCCTGGTGCGGCTGGACCCCGAACGCCGGCACCCGGCGCAGACCGAGTTCCTCGCGACGCTGGCGGCCATCCGTGCAGCCGACGCCGTTCCGGCGCGGCTGCGCGAGGCGCTGACGGAGTTCGTCGCCAGATCGTCGCCGCTGATCGCCCAGGCCAGGCCGGCGACAAGCCGGTTGCGGATGGCGCTGACGGGCAGGGCGCGCCGGCGCGCGGCCCTGCAGGCCCTGCTCCTGCTCGAGGGCATGCGTGCCGAACGCGGCGTCCGCGAGCTGGACCGCGCCATGGCCAGGCACGAGCCCGGCGTGGACCCGGCGTCGTACCGGCCCGACCGGCTCTGGCGCGACTACCTGGCCGACGCGGCCTCGGTCAACACCGAGCTGGCCAACCTGCGCGCCGAGCAGGACGCCGACGCGGCCGGCAGCTTCATCCCTGAGGAGCTGCGGCAGCGGATCACGGCGCTGCCGCTCGACACGTCGCTGGTGTCCGCCCAGCTTCGCCGCTACCAGGTATTCGGAGCGCAGTACGCGATCCACCAGGAGCGGTCGATGCTCGGCGACGAGATGGGGCTCGGCAAGACCGTGCAGGCGCTCGCCGTCCTCGCCCACCTGGCCGCCCGCGGCCAGCGCCGGTTCCTCGTCGTGTGCCCGGCAAGCGTGCAGGTCAACTGGCTCAACGAGATCGCGCGGCACACCCGCCTGACCGCCCACAGCCTGCACGGCGCCGATCGCGACCGGGCCGCCCGCGAGTGGTTGCGCGACGGCGGCGTCGCGGTCACCACGTTCGGCACACTGAGCCGGCTGCCCAAGCGGGTGCGCGTGGCCGAGGTCGCGATGCTGGTCGTCGACGAGGCCCACTACGTGAAGAACCCGAACGCGCAACGCTCCAGAATCGTCGCCGATGCGGCCCACTCCGCGCAGCGGGCGCTGTTTCTGACCGGTACCCCGATGGAGAACCGGGTCCGGGAGTTCCGCTCGCTCGTCCAGCACCTGCAGCCGTGGGTGATCGATCGCGTCGAGGAGACCGACGGCGTCGCCGGCGCGGACGAGTTCCGGCGCGCGGTCGCCCCGGTGTACCTGCGGCGCAATCAGGAGGACGTGCTCGACGAGTTGCCGGAAAAGATCGAGGTCGAGGACTGGGTCCAGCTCTCGCCCCGCGACGAGGCCGGGTACGTGGCCGCGGTCGGCGCGCGGAACCTGATGGCGATGCGGCAGGCGGCGTTCCTGTCCAGGCGCTCGGCCAAGCTGGAGCGGCTGGTCGAGATCGTCGACGAGGCCGCCCAGGACGGCATGAAGGTCGTCGTCTTCTCATTTTTCCTGCAGGTGCTCGACGTCATCGCGGCCCGGCTCGGCCGCGCCGTGGTCGGCTCGATCACCGGAGGCGTCGTGCCCACGGCCCGGCAACGCCTGGTCGACGAGTTCGGCCGCCGCCGGGGGCACGCCGTGCTGCTGGCGCAGATCGAGGCCGGCGGGGTCGGCCTCAACGTCCAGGCCGCCTCGGTCGTCGTCATCTGCGAACCGCAGTGGAAACCGGCCACCGAGGACCAGGCGGTGGCCAGGGCGCACCGGATGGGCCAGGCACGCCGGGTGCAGGTGCACCGCCTGCTGGCCAAGGACAGCGTCGACGAGCGGATCCGGGAGATCCAGGAGGGCAAGCGCCTGCTGTTCGACGAGTACGCCCGCCAGAGCCACGCCAAGCACGCCGATCAGCGCGCGGTCGACTCGGGCGCGCACCGGCCGGGCGCGCTCGACGACGCCTCGGTGCCGGCGGCGGAACGGGTCGTCCTCGCCGAGGAGCACCGGCTCGCCGGACGGCTGCGCCGTTGAGCTTCGCGTCGCGGCCGAGGTTTGCCACAAGGCGGCGCGGGGCGCTGCGGCTGAGCGTCTCGGTTCGACCTTCGGTGACCGATGAGTCAACGAAAGGGGTGGGCCGCGTCACCGCACTGGCACGCTGCCGGGCCACAGTCGCAGTCAGGCCAATCTCGGGTTGCTCCTGGGAGGCACGGCCAACTGGCGTATTTGCGTGGCTGGGGTCGGTCTCCGAGATACGGCGACGGGAAGCGAGGTTGACGATGGAGGGCGACAGGCCACGGGTGGTCCTGCGGGAGATCACCGAGCAGGACCGGGCGGCGGTGCTGGCGCTGCGGGTGGCGCCGGAGCAGGAGCGGTTCGTCGGTTCGGTGCGGGCGGCACTGGCTGACGCCGCGGCCTATCCGCAGGCGAACCCCCGGTACCGGGCGATCTACGCCGATGGCGAACCGGTCGGATTTGTGATGGTGAGCTGGAACGTGCGGCCGCAGCCGCCGGACATCATCGGGCCGTGGTTTCTGTGGAAACTGCTCATCGACTCTCGCCATCAGCACCGTGGAACGCCCGCGTTGTCCGACGCCGCCTCGGTGCGGTTCCGCCCACGGTAGCTGCCATCCGGGTGCATTCCCGGTTCGGCGACGTGCGGCAGATGCGCCCGGTGAGGCTCAGCCGATGCGCTCGGCCAGCGAGACGACGATCCCCTCTGGCCCCCGGACGTAGGCCATCCGCCACGCGCCCTCGTACTCGCCGATGCCACCGACCAGTCCATAGCCCTCGGTAGCTGCCCAATAGACGGCCGCCTGCAGGTCGTCGACCTCGAAGGACACGTTCCGCAAGCCCAGCTCGTTGGCCATGGCCGCCGGTGAGCCCGGCACGGAGTCGGGTCGCACGAACCTCGCCAGCTCCAGGCGGGTGCCATCGCCTGGTGGCTTGAGCATGACGATCTCGGTGCGGGAGTCGGGAATGCCGCAGACCGTGTCCAAGAACTCGCCCTCGAGGAACGTCCTGCCCTCGACCTCCAAGCCCAGCGCCACGAAGAAGTCGGTCACCAGGTCGAGATCGGCGACCGTGAGGCCGACGTGGTCGAAGCGTCGTACATGTGACACAGGCCCATCCTCACGTCGTCGTATTGACAGTGCGACCGCCACGGTAGTCGTCCCCAGCACCAGGCCCACGTCAAGATCGCAGTGTGTGTTGGGAGCGTTACGCCCCCGTAGCGGTCGCAGCGCGGCGGCACTCCAGCGATCGAACCCGTGATCACGATGTCCGCTGCCGACCACCCGCTCTCACTCAGCGTGACAGCCGGGTGGCCGCA
>DASSUA010000507.1:0-8825 GCA_035707525.1 Pseudonocardiaceae bacterium | reverse complement strand
CTCGGCGAGCCGGCTCGCGAGGTCATCGTGCGGATTCCGGACGACCTCGCCGCCGTGCACGCCGATCCCGGCCTGCTGCAGCGGGTACTGGTCAACGTCCTGAGCAACGCCCTGCGGTTCAGCCCGCCCGACCAGCCACCCACCGTCACCGCCCGCGAGCTCGACGCCGACGTCGAGCTGCGGGTGATCGACCATGGCCCCGGTATCGCCGAAAGCGCACACGCCACGGTGTTCATGCCGTTCCAGCGCCTCGGCGACCGCGACGGCCAGCACGGGATCGGCCTCGGCCTGGCCCTGTCCCGCGGGCTGACCGAGGCCATGGGGGGCAGCCTCTCGCCGGAGACCACCCCGGGTGGCGGGCTCACCATGGTGCTCACCATGCCGGCGACCGAACCCTCAGATCAGGTGGCCCCCGGTCCGGCCGAGGCCGTCGACCGCGTCCTCGGGCGGCACCCGCACCAGTGGCCGGCCGGCGTCCCGGACCAGCCGCCGTGATCCGGATACTGGTCGTGGACGACGATCCATACATCGTGCGCGCGCTGCAGATCAACCTGCGAGCCCGCGGCTACGCGGTCGACGCGGCCGCCGACGGTGCCGGCGCGCTCCGGTGCGCCGCCAGCACCCAGCCCGATCTGGTGGTGCTCGACCTCGGACTCCCCGACCTGGACGGCGCCGAGGTCATCCGCGGCCTCCGCGGCTGGACCAACGTCCCGATCATCGTCCTGTCCGGCCGCAGCGGTAGCGCCGACAAGGTCGCCGCCCTCGACGCCGGGGCCGACGACTACGTCACCAAGCCGTTCGGCATCGACGAGCTCCTCGCCCGCATCCGCGCCGTCACCCGCCGCGCCACGACTGGCGAGACCACCCCGCCGACGGTCCGCATCGGCTGCCACGATGTCGACCTGGCCACCCGCACCGTCGTCGCCGAGGACGGCGGCACCGTGCGGCTGACCCCGACCGAGTGGCAGCTGCTCGAGGTCCTGATCCGCAACCCCGGCAAGCTGGTCAGCCAGCGCGACCTGCTGCGCAGCGTCTGGGGCCCGCAGTACACGCACGAGACGCACTACCTGCGCCAGTACCTGGCGCAGCTGCGCCGCAAGCTGGAGCGGGACCCGGCCCGGCCCCGCCAGCTGCTCACCGAACCCGGCATGGGCTACCGGTTCCGCCCGGACCCCTCCGACGACGCGGACGTCCCCGCAGCGGACCGCTAGTAGGGTTGGCGGGCGTGGCCTCGATCGTGATCGTGGGTGCCGGCGTGCTCGGCGCGGCCCTGGCCGATCGCCTGGCTCGCTCGGGTTGGGACGTCACGCTGGTCGAGGCGCTGACCCCCGGCCACCTGCGGGCCGGCAGCGGCGACGAGTCGCGGCTGATCCGTTGCGCGCACGGTCAAGACGTGCTGCACACCGGGATGGCCCGGCGGGCGCTGGACCTGTGGCGCGACCTCGACGAGCGGCTGGTGGTGCAGGCCGGCGTGGTGTGGCTGGCGCGCCGGGACGACGGCTGGGAGGCGGCCAGCGAGCGGGTCCTGCGCGAGTCGGGGGTGCCGGTCGAGCGCGTCGACCCGGCAGCGCTGTATCCGAGCGTGCGCACCGACGATCTGGCGTTCGCGCTGCTCGAGCCGCAGGCCGGGGTGCTGCATGCACGCCGGGCGGTGCAGGCCCTGGTGGCGCGGGCGATGGCGGCGGGCGCGCGGCTGGTCACGGCGGTGGCCAAGCCGGACGGCGATCGGGTCGCGCTCGACACCGGCCAGGTGTTGGAGGCCGACCGCGTGGTGTGGGCGTGCGGCGCGTGGCTGCCGCGCCTGTTCGCCGGGGACGGCGTGCTCGACCTGCGCATCACGCAGCAGGACGTGTTCTACTTCGGTGCCGGTGCGGCCTGGGCGACGCCCGGGGTGCCGGCCTGGGTCGACTACGACGGCGCCGCCTACGGCCTCGGCGACCTGGACGGTCGCGGCTTCAAGCTGGCGCCCGACGTCGAGGGGCCACCGTTCGACCCGCAGACCGGCGAGCGCGTCCCCCGGCCCGAGCACGAGCGGTTCGCACGCGACTACCTGGCCCACCGCTTCCCCGCGTTGGCCGCCGCGCCACTGATCGGCACGCGGGTGTGCCAGTACGAGTTGACCGCGGACACGCGTTTCGTCGTCGCCGCCCATCCGGGGCACGACGGGCGGGTCTGGATCCTCGGCGGTGGTTCGGGCCATGCGTTCAAGCACGGGCCGGCGCTGGCGGAGGACCTCGAGCGCTGGCTGGGCGGCGCGGCGCCGGAGGCGTGCTTCGCCCTCGGGCCGCGAGCCGTCGACGTCAAGCTGCGAACGGCTGGCTCAACGCGCTGAGGCGATCTCACAGAGCGAGGTCGCCGAGCGAGACGGCGCCGGTCGGTGCGCTGATCTGGAAATCGCCGCCGTACTCGGTGAAATAGAGGTGGCCGCCGCCCGCCCCGGCCAGCATGCCCCGCAGCGGGTAGGCCGGTCCGGTGTTGGCGATATAGAGCCTGCTCCCGTTCTGCTGGCTGATGACGACGGTCTTCCTGCCGTCCAGCATCGCCTGCTCCACCTGCGGGCGCAGCGGGCTGTCGAGGTCGGTCAAACTGCTGGCGAGGCTGTCGAGCGAGTACCCCGCCACCAGCGCCGCGTGTTCCGCGCCGAGCACGAGCCAGGTTCCGACGGCCTCGGCAGGCAGGCCGGCCGCAGTCAGTGCCGGCTCGTCGCCGCGCAGGTAGACCTCGTCACCGACCTTGACGATCTCGGTGCGAGCGCCGCCAACCGTAAGGGTGGAGCTGATCGTGGAGCCCTGAATCCGCAGATCGATCTCGCCCGGCCCGCCGTCGCTGACGATGTCGCCGCTGAAGCGCACGCTTGGCGCGGCCTTCAGCGCGGCCACGGCGGCCTGCAGCACCTGCGCCGAACTCATCCGCTCCAGGCCGTTTGTGTCCGCGTCGCAACCACCCAGCGCGAATGCGGCGGCGACGGAAATGATGGCGAGCCAATGCGACGGACCACTCATGCCCCTCCCCCGGCTTCGGTGGGAAGCTGTCACGAGTATCCGTCCGAACTCGGACTCAGAGCAGCGATTCGAACAGCTCCACGTACTGGATCAGGTGCCGGTCACCGAGAAAGCGGTCCTGCACCCGGGTATGCGCCGCCGCGCCCAACCGGGCCGACCACTCCTCGTCGTAGAGCAGCTTGCACACCTGCTCGCCGAAGCGGCCGTAATCGTATGGATCGGGGAGCAGGACGCCGCTCACGCCGTCGTCGATCTGGTCCTGGATACCGCCGATGGCGGTGGCGACGACCGGGCGCCCCTTCCACATGGGTTCGGTGACGGTGAGGCCGAAGCCCTCGACGAGGCTCTTCTGGACGACCACCGCCGCGTGCCGCTGCAGGGCGTTGACCAGGTGCGCGTTCTCGTCGATGTCGTCCATCGGCAGGCAGCCCAGGTGCACCCGCTCGCGGGCACGGGCGGGCAGGTTGCGCCAGGCCGACATGCACTCCGCGAGCACGGCCGCGCCCTCCGGGTCGTCGGTGACGCCGTCCACTTCGGGACCGGCCAGCAGCAGGTGGGCGCCGGGCGGCAGGCGGTCGAGGCCCTCGGCGAAGCCGATCAGCACGCCGCGCATGTCCTTGAGGCGGTCCCACCGGCTCACCTGCAGCACCAGCTGAGCGTTGCCGGGAATCGTGCCGCCGTCGCGCAGCAGGCCGCTGTGCGGGCGCACCACCCCTGGGCTGCCGTCGCGGCGGGTGAACCGCTGGCTGCCGTCCGGCGAATGGGCTTGCACCAGCCCGGCGAGGCGCAGCGTGACCGCGACATCGGCGGGTGGCAGCGGCGCGTTCTTCGCGGTGAACGGGTCCAGCGACGGCGGGATGCACCAGGTGCGGTCCCGCGGTACCCACTCGGGCCGGTACTCGCGGCGGGAGAAGATGAACGCGTCGGCCGGCTCGATGAAGCCGCGCAGGAACTCCCAACCCATCCTGCTCGTCGGGTTGGGGGTGTCCCGCCCGATGTGGCAGCGCCAGATCGTGTGCGCCCCCAGTTTTCGCACCCCCTCGACCAGGCCGGCGGTCTGCGGGTCGTGCAGCAGCACGATGTCGCCCGGCCGGACCAGCGCGCGCAGGCTTTCCAGGTTCGCGGCGAGGACCGCCTCGTAGCGTTCCCGCTGCCGGTCGCCGAGCTCGCCGCCGTCGCCTGGGCTGCCGTGCAGCACGTTGTGCAGCCGCTTGGTGATCGTGAAGAACTCCGGGTTGCCGCTCAGCGTCAGCCAGCGGGCGTCGACCTTGGCCCCGCGGGCGTAGGCCAGGAGCGCCTCGAGCATCTCGGCGACGCCTCCGCCCTGGGCTGTTGCGTTGACGTTCCACACCACCCGGCCGTCGAGCAGCCGCTGCGCGCGCACGACGTGCCGGCGCAGCCGCTCCACCCGTTCGGGTGCGAGCAATGCCTCCAGCCGGGCGAGCGGAATGGCTTCGACTTGGACTTCCCGCATTCCCACATGCTGCCACCACCCGACCGGACTCAGGCAGTGTCGCATCCCGAACCTGGCTACGGGCCAGCGCACCGGCCGCGACTGCGCGGACTGCCCGGTCCCGGCATGCCGACCCCGCGCCGTTTGATCGAGAGCGGTCGGTTGTTCGGGCATGTTCGAGATCCAGCCGCGAAGGCGGCCACCGGTGGCAGTGTCTGCACTCGCGCGTCTCAACACCCCGACGTCTCCTCGTGCCGATCACGGCGACGCCCGGGGTCGACTTCACCGGGCCGACGAGCAGTTCCCACCTACTCGTCGCAGGAACCAGTCGTCGTGCCGGTGGTCATCGACGGGCTCGCCGAGCCCACCGAGACGTTCCAGGTGCGGCTGACCAGTTCCTTTCGAGATCGTCTCGTGACCTCCCGTAGCTCGTGACACGAGCACGGCGCGGCCCGGCGGGACCTGCCGGCCGCGCCGTCGCACGTCGGACCCCGGTCCGCTTCTAATGCGTTTCGTCTCGCCGGATTCGCTCTGGTTCCATTGCTGCCATGGATGCCGACTCGCATCGCGAATGGCTCGACGGCCGGGTGGCGGTCCACGAGTTCAGCGGTGCCGTGCTGGTCCGGCGCGGCGACGAGTCTTTGTTCCGCTACGCCGGTGGCGTCGCGAGTCGCGCGCACGGCGTGCCGGTGACCGAAGCGACGCGGTTTCGGGTCGCTTCGGTGACCAAGATGGTCACGGCCGCGACGGCCCTGCGGCTGGCCGAGCGCGGTGCGGTGCGGCTCGGTCAGCCGGTGCTCGACGTACTGCCAGCCGAGCACCGGACCTCGGCGCTCACCGGCGAGCACACGCTGCACCACCTGTTGTCGCACACCTCCGGGCTGCCGAACTACCACGACGACGAGGCGCAGACGTGGGACTCGTTCACCTCGTGCTGGGACCGCGTGCCGCCCCAGCGGGCCCGGCGGCCCGCGGACCTGCTGCCGCTGTTTCGCGACCTGCCGGCGGCGGCGCCGCCGGGTGTGCGCTACTCGTACGCCGACGCCAACTACATCCTGGCCGGCCTGGTGATCGAGGCCGTCACCGGCGAGCCGTACGCCGAGGCCGCGACGCGCGAGGTGCTGAAGACGGCCGGCCTGAAGGACTCGGGGTTCGACCTGCTCGACGAGGACCCGCCGCGGCTGGCGACCGGCTACCTGCATGAGCGCGACGTCCCGTTCGCCTCTTGGCGGGCCAACATGTTCAGCGGGCCGGCGGGCGGCACGCCGGATGGCGGGCTCGTCACTACGGCCGACGACCTGGCCCGGCTGGTCGACGCGCTGCTGCGCGGCGAGCTGGTCTCCCCTGACACGTTCGCCGCGATGTCCTCGCCGCAGTGTGGGCGCACCGCGGGCAGCTACCGGTACGGCTACGGCATCGAGATGGGTTACCTCGACGGCGAGCTGGTCGTGCTCGGGCACAACGGTCTCGATCCAGGCGTGTCCGCGGTCGTGGCGTACCACCCGGCGTCGGCCGCGACGATCGTCGTGCTGTGCAACCACGACCGCGGTAGCTGGCCGACCTATTCGCGCCTGGCCGCCGACCTCGGGTTCACCGATCCGCGCGACTGATCGATTCGGGTTTGGCTCCGCTGGAGGGCCGGTTCCTGGCAGCCGGTTCATCATCGTTTGTTTGGGCGTGGCTGGCCTGGGCCGGGGTGCCATCATTGCTGCGTCCTGGTCGGGCCGCCGGACGCGCGGCCCCCGAGTCGTTACTGGTGGCAAGGGCGCGGTGCCCGGTCGGTGAGGCGCCGTATTGATCACGACGTTGTCGCCCCTACGGATCGATTCAGAAGGGCGACGACGTCGTGATCAATATCGTTGGCCCTCCTGCGCGACCGGGCAAGGTCACTGTCGGTGACAGGTGAGGGCAGGCGGAGGCAGGGGGTGCGCATAGTCCCCAGGAGAGCCACACCCATCGCTGACGACGTGTGAGGTCACCACGCAGTGTGGGACCCCGGTGGCTTCGCACTTTCGACGATGGGTGTGGCTCCACCGGAGGGCCGGTCCTGTCGGCTGGCGGCGGGCCGTTCATGATCGTTGTGTGGTGCGGGTACACGGAACCGTCGACCCATGCTCGTCACCGGCCCAGGCTGGCGCAACTCCGTTCAAGATCACCAAATGTGTGAAGCCACCATGCACTTTCGCACCCACACCGCATGGTGAGCTCACACTTTCAACGATCTTGAACGCGTGATGGCCGATCAGGTGACCGGCTGGGGCCCGGCCCGCCCACCCGTCCTCCCCATTGGTTACCATCGGTAACTCTATTGACACCTCACGGTGATCACCGAAGCCCGCCGTGCTCATGATCACCGTTTCGGTGCCATGAGCCGCGCCGAGCGCGGTTGCTGGCACCGAGTGACCCGGCGAATCGACCAGGGAAGGACTCCAGCATCCCGATCATGGTTGTCGAGCGGTGCCCCGTGGCCGGCGAAAGTCGTTGAGGTCAGCGATCTTGACCACCATCTCAGGACGCCCAAACCGGCACTGGCCATCGGCTGATCTGGCCAGTCGACCGCGAGCCCGGGCGGCGGTTCCAAGCTACCGGCATCCGGCCCTCCACAACCCCGGCGAATGGAGCAAATCGCTCGCGTGACCGGGGGACCATCTTGACACCGGCATTTACCTGCGAGTATCACCGTGCGTCGTCACCCTCCAATTTTTGCGTAGTTTCGCGATCGCCGTTCCGGTCACGGATCGAGATAAGAGGAGGCCGATCAGATGAAGAAACCAGGTGGCCGCTCGCTGCTCGCGGGATTGGCCATCTCGCTGCTGATCATGGCACCGACCCCGGGTGTAGCCGCCACGGACGGTGCCCTCGCCGCGGCGCCGGTGGCCGACGAGCTGCAGATCGCGCAGGACTCGGCCGACCGGGTGACCGGCAGTTTCGCCCGCGGGGCCAGCATCGTGTCCTTCGATGGGCAGCGCACCAGCGCCGTGTCGGCCACCGCGTCGATCGTGGTGAACGGCAAGGCGGTGACCGCCGCCAGGGACCTCAGGTCCGGGACCGCCAGCTGGTCCGGGGGCGGGGCGGCGCTGCAGCCCGACGACCGTGACGCGCTGGTGGCGCTGGTCAAGGCGCTGGACACGCACTGGCTGGAGCCCACCAGAGACCAGCAGGGCACCCTCGGCGGCCACCGCGACCTGGTGCTGCGCATGACCATGCTGCTGGCCGAGGCGCCGCTGGGGCTGGCGCTGGAGCCGCAGGTCGCGCCGCGGCCCGGCGAGCGCACCCTGGAGAAGAAGGTCGACCTGACCGGGGCGAGCCCGGCCGAGGAGTCCTGCCTGGCCGACGTGGTCGCCACCACCGCGGCCGGCTCGGCCGAGCGCCGCGAGGCGATCATCCTGTGCCAGGAGAGCAACGAGGACGGCATCTGGTACTTCCCTTGCAACACCGCGTACCGGACGGTCTGCCACGACGCCGACTCGCACTGCTTCTTGTGCGAGTCCCTCCTCACCGGCACGGGATCGTCGGGGTGCATGGGTGAATGCGGCCCCGGCTGCGACGGGCTGAACATCTACACCTACGACTGCGCCGACCACGACCAGTGTGGGCGGGTGCACGGCGGCAGTCTCAACCCATGGGACTCCGAGTGCGGTGACGAGTACTGGGAGGCCGACGACGACTTCCTGTGGGGCTGGCCGAATTGCTGACCAGCCGAGCGAGCCTCGCCCTGATCGCGATCCCGATGGGCCTGGCGGCCCTGACGTCGTGCACGCCCGCGACGGGCCATTCCGCTAGGAATGCGCCCGACGTGGTCGCGACCGTCGGGACCGCCCAGGTCACGGCGGCCGAGATCAGGGCGAGGCTGCCGGCCGAGGACACCGGACCGCCGGTGGTGCGGCCCGGTGTCGCGCCGCCGGACGAGTGGCGGGAGGCGCTGCGCCGGGCGATCCGCGATGAGCTGCTGTCCCTGGAGGCCGCCGCGCGCGACCCGGGGGCGAACTGGGCGCCGGACCCGGCCGGCCGCGCGGCCCGCATCCAGGCGGTCGTCGACAAGGAACGGCGCGGCACCCCTGGGCTGCGGCCGTCGGAGGTCACCGACGCCGAGGCCAGGGCGTGGCTCAACCGCAACCACCGCCTGTTCGATGAGATCGAGGGCGCGCACGCCACCTGGGCGACGCTCGACGACGCGGACCGCGCCCGGGCCATGCTCGACGCGGCGGTCGGGCTCGACCGGGCCGGGTTCCTGGCCCTCGCCGGCGAGTACGGCGCGAGTACCGGCTCGGCCGCGCTCGACGGCTCGGGCAACGGGGCGGACGCGAACGTCGCACGGGTCGCGTTCGCGGTCCGGGCCACCGGTTCGGTCGGCATGGTCACCGCCGAGG
>DASSUA010000506.1:0-3238 GCA_035707525.1 Pseudonocardiaceae bacterium | reverse complement strand
GTCGCTTCCAGCCGGTGCAGCCCGACCAGCCCGAAGCAGTGGTCGGCGCCGAGCGCGACGGCCGCGGTGGCGACGCCGCCGCCGGTGGCGTCGGAGGCCACCCAGTAGCCGACCCAGGCCGAAAGCAGCGCCCCGCGTACGACGTTGGAGATCGACAGCTGCCCGCAGAACCGGCCGTCGAGCGTGATGGCGAACGGCAGCGCCGTGCCGCGCCTGGCCAGCGAGCGCAGTGCCCAACACAACCCCGGCCAGGCGAGCGTGCCGTGCCGCTCGGCCCAGGAGCCGGGGCCGCTGGGCTCCCACGGCTCGAGGTGATCGAGGTCGCGCTGCCGGATGCGGCTCCACGCCCCGCCGTCGGTCAGCCGCACGGGCCGCAGTGCGACGAGGCCGGCCGGCACCCGCAGCGGCCCGGCCGTGGCCGGCCAGCCGGGGTGTCGACCGCCCGGCTCACCGACCGCCTCGTACCAGCTCATCTCAACTGCGCTGGGACAGGAAGCAGACCTCGACGTCCTCGCCGGCGGCCATTTCGCCGGTGTCGGTGTCGATCACGATCAGGCAGTTCGCCTCGGCCAGAGACGCCAGCAGGTGTGCCCCGGAGGTGCCGAGCGGCTGCACGAGGTATTCGCTGGTCACCTCGTCGCGCAGCAGCTGCCCGCGCAGGAAACCGTGCCGACCCTTGATCGACTGGACCGGCGACAGCAGCCGGGCGGTGATGTTTCGCCGGTAGGGGTTGCGCTTGCCGAGGGCGGTGCGCACGAGCGGGCGGACGAGGACCTCGAAGGCGACGAGCGCGCTGATCGGGTTGGCCGGCAGCAGGAACGTCGGCACCGCGTCCGGCCCCAGGCGGCCGAAGCCCTGGACCGACCCCGGGTGCATGGCGATCCGGGTGACGTCGAGGTCGCCGAGCGGCATGAGCGCCGACACGAAGTCTGTGCCGGCCGCGCCGCCGATGCCACCGGCGATGACGACGACCTCGGACAGCAGCAGCCGGCCCTCGACCACGTCGCGCAGCTTCCGCGGGTCACCGGGCACGATGCCGACCCTGGCGACCTCGGCGCCGGCGTCGCGGGCGGCCGCGGCGAGCGCGTAGGAGTTGACGTCGTACACCTGCCCCTGGCCCGGGGTGCGTTCGATGTCGACGAGCTCGTCCCCGACGCTGATGACGGAGACCCGCGGCCTCGGGTGGACCAGCACCTTGTCCTTGCCGACCGCGGCGAGCAGGCCGATCTGCGCGGGACCGATGACAGTGCCTCGGCGGACGGCGACGTCGCCGGTCTGGACGTCCTCGCCGGT
Organism: Pseudonocardiaceae bacterium; assembly: GCA_035707525.1. Classification (GTDB taxonomy): domain Bacteria; phylum Actinomycetota; class Actinomycetes; order Mycobacteriales; family Pseudonocardiaceae; genus DASSUA01. The sequence goes on along the minus strand of DASSUA010000506.1, from coordinate 1,945 downwards.
GCGGCGGACGAATCCCTTGGACGGCACCGACTGGTTGATCGTGACGTTGTCCGGGTGGCCGTCGGTGTACCCGACGGGGACGACCGCGTCGGCGAGCGTGGGCAGCGGCGCTCCGGTGGCGACCCACACCGCCTGCATCGGCTGCAGCCGGCGCGGCTGCCTCGATCCGGCCGCGATCTCCCCGACGACCGGCATGCTGACCGGCACCGACTGCACGTCGATGCTGCGCACCGCGTAGCCGTCGACCGCGGCCTGGTCGAAGCCGGGCAGTGAGCGCTCGGCGACGACCTCCTCGGCGCACAGCATTCCCTGCGCCTCGGAGATCGCGACCCGTACCGGAGCCGGCCGTACCGCGGCCGCCAGCACTCGGGCCAGTTGCTCGTCGACCGATCTCATCGCCACCGTACTTTCGGCCACCGTACTTTCGGTCACCGTCTCTTGGTCACCGTCACTTGGTCACCGTCACTTGGTCACCGTCTCTTGGTCACTCCAGGCGGTTCCGCAGCCAGGAGGCGAGCTCCTTGCCTTGGTCTGAATCGTCCAGCGCGAAATCGACCGCGGCCTTGAGCAGCCCGATCGGGTTGCCGATGTCATGACGACCGCCGCGGTGCACCACGACGTGCACCGGGTGGCCTTCGGCGATCAGCAGCGCGACCGCGTCGGTCAGCTGCAGCTCGCCCCCGGCCCCCGGCTCGATCCGCCGCAGCGCGTCGAAGATCGCCCGATCGAGCAGGTACCGCCCGGCCGCCGCGTACGTCGACGGGGCGTCCTGCGGCCGCGGCTTCTCCACCATGCCGTGCACCCGCTTGACGTCCTGGTCGTCGGTGTCGCTCACGTCGAAGACGCCGTAGGCGGAGATCTCCTCGCGCGGGATGTCGAACGCGCACAGCACGCTGCCGCCGTGCCGCTCCCGGACCGCAGCCATCTTTTCCAGCACGCCGACCGGGAGCACGATGTCGTCGGGTAGCAGCACCGCCACCGCGTCGTCGTCCGGTCGCAGGTTCGGCTCCGCGCAGCCGACGGCGTGCCCGAGGCCCTTCGGCTCGTCCTGGATCGCGGTCTCGGCGCTGATCAGCGTGCTCGCCCGCCGCACGGCGTCGAGCAGGTCGTGCTTGCCGCGCTCGGCGAGCGTGCGCTCCAGCTCGGGCTGCGGTTTGAAGTAGTCGGCGACGGCCTCCTTGCCGGGCGCCGTCACGATCACGAGGCGGTCCGCGCCGGCGTGGGCGGCCTCGCTGGCCACCAGCTCGATGCCGGGCGTGTCCACTACCGGCAGCAGTTCCTTGGGCACGGTCTTGGTCGCCGGCAGGAACCGGGTGCCAAGCCCGGCGGCCGGCACGATCGCGGTGCGCACGCTCATGACCGGCGAGCGTAGTGGCGGACGTAGGTTGTTGCGTCGTGACGGCGCCGTGTCCTGACCCAGCTGGTAAAGCGGCCCTGCGCGCCCGGCTGCTGGCCGACCGCCTCGCGGTGCCGCCGGAGGTCAGCCGGAGCGAGGCGGTGGCCCTGGCGGGCTGGCTGGCCGCGCTCTCCGGCACGGTGTGCGCCTACGTCCCGGTCGGCTCGGAGCCCGGCTCCGCAGCCATGCTGGACGTGCTGGTGGAGGCGGGCTGCACGGTCCTGCTGCCGGTCGTGGTGGCGCGTTCACCGCTGGACTGGGCCCGCTACACGGGACCATCCGAGCTGGCGCCGGCGCGCTTCGGCCTGCTGGAGCCTCGCGGCCCGCGCCTGGGCCCGCAGGCCATCGCCGCCGCGGCCACCGTCCTGGTCCCGGCCCTGGCCGTGGACCGCCGCGGGGTGCGGCTGGGCCAAGGTGGCGGGTACTACGACCGCTCGCTGCCACTCGCCGACCCCGCCGCCGACCTGGTCGCCGTCATCCGCGACCCCGAACTGGTCGACGCCCTCCCCCGCGAACCCCACGACATCCTCATGACCGCCGCCCTAACCC
>DASSUA010000505.1:0-5106 GCA_035707525.1 Pseudonocardiaceae bacterium | reverse complement strand
GCGGACCAGTCGCGGACGAACTGCTTGTCGAAGGCGTGCTGCGGGCCGCCCGGCCGCCACCGGCCGGCCGGCCAGAACCGCGACGAGTCCGGGGTGAGGACCTCGTCGCCGAGGGTGAGGACGCCGCCGGCGTCCAGGCCGAACTCGAGCTTGGTGTCGGCGACGAGGATGCCGCGGCTCGCCGCGTGCTCGGCGCCGCGGATGTAGATCAGCAGGGTCAGCTCGCGAAGCCGCCGCGCCGTCGCCGCGCCCACCAACGCCACCACCTCAGCGAAGGTGATGAACTCGTCGTGCCCCTCGGACGCCTTCGTCGTCGGCGTGAAGATCGGCTCCGGCAGCCGGCTGCCCTCGACCAGGCCGGGCGGCAGCGCGACCCCGGACACCGTGCCGCGCTCGCGGTACTCCCGCAGGCCCAGGCCCGCGAGGTAACCCCGGGCGATGCACTCCACGGGCAGCATCTCCAGCCGGCGGCAGCGCATGGCCCGGCCGGCGAACTCCGCCGGCACGCCGGTGGCCGGCACCAGGTGGTTCGGCACGATGTCCGCGAGCCGCCCGAACCACCAGGCCGAGAGCTGGGTCAGCAGCACGCCCTTGCCCGGGATCGGCGTGGGCAGCACCACGTCGTAGACCGAGATCCGGTCCGACGCCACCAGCAGGACGTCACCGTCGATCTCGTAAAGATCCCGGACCTTCCCCGAGTGCAGGTGCCTCACCCGCGACACCCTAAGTCTCGGTGCGGCGGGGCCGGTGGCTGGCGGGGCCCGTGCTGGATTGTCGCCCTGTTGTGCGATCGTGCCGCTGTGACAACGACCGCCGGCGACCGGTTCGGGGTGGCGCGCCGCCTGCTCACGGTCGTGCTGTGTTTCTTGGCGGTCGGCGGCTGCACCAGCATGTCCGGCGACCTGGCGGACCTGGAGTCACGCGTCACCGACCTCGGCTTCCGCGACGTCGTCGCCTGGCAGCGGGACGAGAACGACCGGACGATCGTCACCGTCGAGGCGTACACGACCGTGCCGAGGGCCTACGAGCGCTCCGACATCGAGAAGATCGCCGAGGTCGTCTGGGACACCTACCCGCACGAGTTCGACGTCGTGGAGCTCGCGCTCAACGGCTACCTAGCCGACACCCTCCCGGCGGACGACCTGCTGGACCTGTTCGGTCCGCGCGCCGTGCAACCGACCAGCTCCACCGACAGCGGGATCGTCGCCGTGATCGTCACCCTGTCGGTGTTCGTGCTGCTCATGGGCCTCATCGTGACGTTCCTCGTGCTCGCCCTGCGGCGCCTGGAGCGCAAGCGGCGCGAGCACGCCAGCCAATACGGCGCGCCGCCGTATCCCGGGTACTGGTGGCCGCCGCACCAGTAGCGCTCAGCACCGACCTTGGGGCGCTCGCGCTTCGGCGCCAACCTCGGCTGCGGCACCACCGCCGCCGGCGCATCGGCGAACGTCGTCACGGTGACACGAGGGGATCGGCTGACGCCCACGCCCGGCCTCGGAGCGAATGACGCCCGCGCTTCGTGTAGCGAAGCGAATGACGCCCACGCGCCGAGGGCGCGAAGCGAATAACGCCCACGTGCCGAGGGTTGGCAGCGACGGGGCGCGGTGCCCCGCCGGGTTCCACGCCACAGAGCCCCGTGGCCCGACCCCATAACCACCGACCGGTGCGCGCATCATCCGGCGTCTTGGCCTGCTCGGCGAGCTTGGACACCCGGTCGTAGCAGGCGGCCGCCTGCTCGGCGGGCAGCCTGGCCCAGAGGTCGGACACCCCGTCGCCGGTTGGGAGCAAGAAGCGACGCTGGCGAACGCGGCAACTCACCACTGTAACGCGTGGGTCAGTCAACCTTCGAGCCATTAATGGCAGAAGGCATCAGCTTTGCGATTGCCTCTGGACTGGGCAGCGGCACGCTGGCCGGCAGTAGACGCGACACCAGCACGCTGAGCGCCGTTGCCGTAGTCGTGGCGCCCGTCGCGATCCCCCACCCGACCGGCCCCAGCGGCGTGCAGCCGAAGAAGGTGCTGACCCCCGGTGTCTGGATCACGGCGGCCAGCGCCGCCGCCGAACCGAGGCTCGCGGCCAGCACGCGGCGGTCGAGGCCGCCGGTGACCAGGGTCTGACCCAGCTGCGTGCCGACGAGCGCGGCGAGGGCAACAGTGCTGGCCCGCTGGGCGCGGCCGGTCAGTCTCGCGGCCGCCCAGGCGCTGCTGGCGCCGAAGGTGGTGATCAGGGCGCGCAGCATGATGTCGCGGTTGAGCTGGGCGCCGAGCGAGGCCTCGGGGCCCTCGGCGAGCAGGGCGTCGGCCTGCTCGGGCTTTGGCGGGCGCAGCGCGATCGCCAGTGCGGGCGCGAGGTCGGTGAGCAGGTTGACGAGCAGGATCTGCCGGGCGGTCAGCGGGGAGCGCCCGGTGACGAGCGCCGCGAGCACGCTGAAGGCGATCTCGCCGAGGTTGCCGCCGACGAGGATGGCCAGCGCCTCGCGAACCGAGACCCACATGGCGCGGCCCTCGAGGATGGCGGCGGTGATGGTCTCCAGCCGGTCGTCGGTGACGACGAGGTCGGCGGCGCTGCGGGCGGCCGGGGTGCCGCGCTCGCCGAGGGCGATGCCGACGTCGGCCAGGCGGATGGCGGGGGCGTCGTTGGCGCCGTCTCCGGTCATGGCGACGGTGCGGCCGCGCCGCTGGTAGGCCTGGATGATGCGGACCTTCTGGTTGGGGCTGCACCTGGCGATGACGTCGACGTCGTCGAGCTCGGCGGCCAGCTCGTCGTCGTCGAGTTCGTCGAGCCGGGAGCCGGTGATCACGCGCTGGTTGTCGTCGGAGTTGACGGTGGCGGCGATGGCGTCGGCGGTGGCCGGGTGGTCGCCGGTGATCATGACGATCCGGACGCCGGCGGCGCGCAGCTGGTCGGCCGCGGGGGCCGCGCTGGACCGGACGGGGTCGGCGAGGGCGACGAAGCCGACGAACACGAGTCGCTCGACGGCCTCGTCGTCCAGTGACTCGAGATCGTCGGCGCGCTCTACCGTTCGCTCGGCGACGGCGAGAACCCGGTGGCCGGAGCCGGCGAGCTCCTCGACCCTGGTCTTGATCAGGCCGCGGGCCTCCTCGTCGAGCTCGCGGTCGCCGTGCCGGCCGCGGTAGCGGGCGCAGCGCGGAAGCACGATCTCGGGAGCACCCTTGACGCTGATCAGCACGCGCCGCCCGCCGATGGAGCCGGCGGTGGCGTGGTAGCCGCGGGACGGCTCGAACGGCAGGTCGGTCAGCCGCCGCCACGACTTGGCGCCCTCGCGCCGGCCGACCTTGGCCTGGCGGGCGCCGACGACGACGGCGCGGTCGGTCTGGTGCTCGAGCGACTCTGGGTTGCGGGCCGGCGGGGTCGCCCGCACGGCCGCGGCGAGCACCGGGCGGTAGCGGCCGTCGAGGTCGGGCAGCCGGCCGGAGCGCTCGGCGTCGCCGACGCTGACCAGCCGAAGGCTGCCCTCGGTGAGAGTGCCGGTCTTGTCGAAGCACAGCACGTCGACCCGGCCAAGCGCCTCGATCGTGCGCGGGTTGCGCACGAGCGCGCCGTGGTCGGCGAGCCGGCGGGCCGCGCCGAGCTGGGCGGCGTTGACCAGGAACGGCAGCCCCTCCGGCACCGAGGCGACGGCTAGGTTGACCGCGGCGCCGAGGGTCTCGCGCGGGGGGACGCCGTGCAGCAGGCCGGAGCCGGTGACGGCGGCAGCCGCCGCGACCGCGAGCGGCATGCTGGTGCTGGTCAGCCCGCTCAGCCGGGCCTCGACGCCCGCGGTCGGCGCGCTCTGCCTGGCGGTCGCCATGCTGCGGCCGGCCTCGGTCGCGTCGCCGGTGGCCACGACGACTGCGACCGCGCTGCCGGCAGCGATCGTGGTGCCCTCGTAGAGCATGCAGCGGCGCTCGGAGATCTCGGCCGCAACCACCGGCGCGCTGTCCTTGGCGACCGGCAGCGACTCCCCGGTCAGCGAGGACTCGTCGGCCTCGACGGCGTCGGCAGCCACGATGCGGCAGTCGGCCGGCACCACGTCGGACGAGCGCAGCACCACGACGTCACCGGGGACCAGGTCCGCGGCGGCGATGGTGCGCTCGGAGCCGTCGCGGCGAACGGTCGCACCGACCGCGGAGAGCCGGAACAGGTCGGCCAGGGCGCGGTCGGTCTGCACCCGCTGCACGCTGCCGACCAGCGCCGATGCCCCGGTGATGGCGGCGACCAGGCCCGCGTCGGACGCCGAGCCGACCGCGGCGGCCAGCGCGGCACCGGCGGCCAGCACCGGGGTGAGCGGGTTGGCCAGTTCCTCGACGAACGCCTGCCACAGGCTCAGGCCGATCGGCTCCTGGCCGCTGCCCTGCACCTTGGTGCGCCGCCGCGCCTCGCCGGCGGTCAGCCCGTCCTCGTCGGTGTCGAGCCGGTCGAGCACCGCCGGCACGGGCATGAGGTGCCACGGGGTCGTGCTCACCGGCGGCGTCACCGGCCGCGACAGCAGCTTGCGGGCCCGCCACTGGCCGCCGGCGAAGGCGATCGCGGCGGCGACGTTGACCGAGAACAGGCCCCGGGAGGCGGCGCCGCGCCCGGCCGCCTGCAGCGCCGCCACGGCACCGACGCCGCTGCCGCCGGCGGCGAGCTTGATGCTGTCCTGGTCGACCCTGGCGGCCACCCCGGCCGCGTCGATGATCATGGCGGCGGCCTCGAAGTCCTGGCCGATCAGCACGTGCGCGCCCCACGCCGGCGGCTCGCCCGCGCGGTGCACACCGATCCCGCAGTCGGCGGCGCCGAGCCCGCGGCGGTCTCCGGAGAGCAGCAGCACGACCGCGCCACCGTCCTGCAGCTCGCGGACCGTCGCCGCCAGCCGGTCGCCGCCGGGCACCACGTCGTCGACGAAGGCGAAGCCGGAGCCCTCGGACTGGCCGCCGGCGAGCAGCAGGCGCACCCCGGAGCGCCGCCCCGCCGCGGCGATCGCCTGCACGCCCTGCTCGTGCTGTGCCGAGATCCCGACGACGGCCCGCAGCTCGCTGGCGTCGGCCAGGCCGAGCACATCATCGGCGCCACGTTCGCGCAGCTGCTGGGCCGCCTGCTCACCGGCGTCGGCCGGCAGGTCGAGCC
>DASSUA010000504.1:0-8901 GCA_035707525.1 Pseudonocardiaceae bacterium | reverse complement strand
AGCCGACGTCACGGTGGCCGCCTGCGACGTGGCCGACCGCGACGCGCTCGCCGAGCTGCTGGGTGGCGTCGCTCCCGAACACCCGCTGCGCGCCGTGGTACACGCGGCCGGTGTCGGTGACAACGTCGCCCTGGCCGGGCTGACCGGCGAGCGGCTCGACGCCGTGCTGAGCCCGAAGGTGGCCGGCGCCTGGCACCTGCACGAGCTGACCCGCGAGCTGGACCTGTCGGCGTTCGTGCTGCTGTCCTCGTGCGCCGGGCTCACCCTGGGCGCGGGGCAGGCCAACTACGGCGCGGCGAACCGGTTCCTCGACGCGCTGGCCGCGCACCGGCACGCCGAGGGCCTGCCCGCGACGGCCCTGGCGTTCGGCCTGTGGCGGCTGGAGACCGGGCTCGGCGGCGGCGTCACCGACGCCGACCTGGAGCACATGAGCCGGCTCGGCATGCCGGCGCTGTCCACCGCCGAGGGGCTGGTGCTGTTCGACGAGGGCGTCGAGCTGGCGGACCCGGTCGTGGTGGCGGCGAGGGTCGACGCCGCCGGCCTGCCGCCCGACCTGCCGCCGGACGCGATCGCGCCGCTGCTGCGCACGGTGTTGCGTCCCCGGCCGGCGGTGCCGCCGCGAACCGGCCAGCCGCCTGGGGCTGTGCCGCTGCCGGCCCAGGCACCGGCACAGTCGCTCGCGCAGCGGATGGCCGGCCTGACCCCCGACGAGCGCCGCCGGCTGCTCGCCGACCTCGTCCGGGTGCACGTCGCGGCGATCCGGCACGACGAGCCCGCCTCGGTCGACTTCGGCAAGGGCTTCATCGACCTGGGCCTCGACTCGCTCGCCGCGATCGAGCTGCGCAACCGGCTGGAGACGGCGACCGGCACCCGCCTGGCCGCCACCGTGATGTTCGACCACCCCACCCCCACGGCGATGGTGGAGCACCTGCTCGCCGAGATCCTGCCCGACGAGCCGGAACCGGTCGGGCCGGACTCGGTCGGGCCGGACTCGGTCGGGCCGGACGATGAGTCGATCCGGCGAATGATCCACTCGATCCCGGTGGAACGGATCAGGGCCGCCGGACTGCTCGACGCACTCACCCAGCTCGCCACCGCCGACCCGGCTCCCGGCGAGCCGGGCGGGGGCGAGGGGCGCGCCGACGAGATCAGAAACATGGACCTCGACGACCTGGTGCGCGCGGCGCTCGCCGACGTGCCGGACGCCTGAACAGTAGGGGGAGCGGATGTCAACTTTAGGGGTCGGTCGCGCTGTCGCCGCGGCCACCGGATCGCTTGACTCGCCACCGGAACTGGCCAGTTCCAACCCGGCTAGCGCAGCTCCTCCGACGCGGACTGGTGGTCGACCTGTGATGCTTACGTTGGGCATAGATCAGTGGGTGGAACTGCACCAGCTCGAGTCGGCCGCCTGCGAGCAGGCGCCGGTCGAACTGGACGAGCAGGTCTGGAACCGGGTCCGGACGTCACGGGAGACGCTGGAGAAGTTCGTCCTCGACGAGCGCGTCATCTACGGCGTCAACACCAGCCTCGGCGGCTTCGTCGACTGGCTCGTCCCGATCGGGATGGCCCGCACCCTGCAGGAGAACCTGCTCAACGCCGTGGCGACCAATGTCGGCAGCTACCTGGACGACACCACCGTGCGCGCCATCATGCTGGCCCGCATCGTGTCGCTGGCCAGGGGCAACTCGGCGATCTCGGTCACCAACCTGGACAAGCTGATGGCCGTGTACAACAGCGGCATCGTCGCGTGCGTGCCGGAGAAGGGGTCCCTGGGCACCAGCGGTGACCTCGGCCCGCTCGCCGCGATCGCGCTGGTCTGCATCGGGCAGTGGAAGGCGAGGTACCGCGGCGAGATGATGCCGGCGGCGGTCGCGCTCGAACGGGCCGGCATCGAGCCGATGGTCCTGGGGTTCAAGGAGGGCCTGGCGTTGATCAACGGCACCTCCGGCATGGTCGGGCTCGGCTCGCTCGTGTTCGCCAAGGCGCGGCGGCTGCTGGACACCTACCTCACGGTGTCGGCCCTGTCGGTGGAGGGCCTGCGCGGCATGACCAAGCCGTTCGACCCGAGGGTGCACGCGCTCAAGCCGCACCGCGGCCAGCGCGAGATCGCCGCCAGGCTGTGGGAGGCGCTGAGCGACTCGCAGCTGGCGGTCAACGAGCAGCTGACCGAGAAGATCCTCGCCGACGAGATGGACTCCTCGGTGAAGGCCGGCTCGATGTCGATCGAGGACGCGTACTCGATCCGGTGCACGCCGCAGATCCTCGGCCCGGTGCTGGACAGCTTCGCCGCGATCGCCCAGACCCTGGAGAACGAGCTGAACTCGTCCAACGACAACCCGCTCGTGGTGCCGGACGAGAACGACGTGTTCCACAACGGGCACTTCCACGGCCAGTACGTGGCGATGGCCATGGACCACCTGGTGCTCGCCCTGGCCACGATCACCAACCTCGCCAACCGCCGCATCGACCGGTTCCTCGACAGCAGCAACAGCAACGGGCTGCCGCCGTTCCTGTGCCGCGAGGACCCAGGGCTGCGGCTCGGGTTGATGGGCGGGCAGTTCATGACCGCGTCGGTGACCGCCGAGACCAGGGCGATGTCGGTGCCGATGTCGATCCAGTCGCTGACCACGACCGGCGACTTCCAGGACATCGTCTCGTTCGGCTTCGTCGCGGCGCGGCGGGCCCGCGAGGTGCTGGCGAACGCCGCGTACGTGGTCGCGTTCGAGCTGCTGTGCGCCTGCCAGGCGGTCGACATCCGCGGCCCGGTCGGGATGTCGAGCGCCACCAGGGAGCTCTACGAGCGCACCAGGGCGATCGTGCCGTACCTGGGGTTCGACGTGACGATCACCGACTATCTCGAGGCGGTCGCCGCGCAGCTGCTGAGCGTTCCGGCCAGGGTTGCGGCGTGAGCACAGCGGGCGCTGCGGCTGCGGCCGGCACCGCGATCGCCTTTCCGGGGATAGGCCCGACCGAGTTCGCGGACATGGCGAAGTTCCTGCTCGTCGACAACGACGCGCGCGAGCTCACCGCGGTCGCCGACGAAGTGCTCGGCTACTCGGTGATCGACCGGTACGGCCAGGCCGAGCAGCCGTACGAGCCGCCGGAGCGGGTGGCGTTCCTGCTGGTGTGCCTCGCGTTGGCCCGCCGGGCGGAGCGCGCGGCCGGGGCGCCGGCCGGCCTGTGCGCCGGGCCCAGCTTCGGCGGGCTGCCGGCGGCCGTGCACGCCGGGGCGCTGACCCTGCCCGACGCGGTCACGATCACCGCGGAGTGGACCACCCACGTCAAGGAGTTCTTCGCGACCGCCTACTCCGACGTCGTCACGCAGTCGTTCGCCCGGGTGCCCGCCGAGGAACTCGCCGAGATCAGGGCCGAGCTGGCCGCGGAGGGCGAGTGGTCGGAGATCGCCTGCCACGTCGACGAGCGGTTCTGGATGCTGTCGGTGCGGGAGAGCCGGCTCGAGTGGCTGCGGCAGCGGCTGCGCGCGGTCGGCGGGTTCCCGCTCTACACCATGCGCCCGCCGATGCACTCGCCGGCCTTCGCCCCGCTGCGCGACCGGATCGAGCGGGAGCTGTTCGCCGGGCTGCCGTTCGCCGACCCGGCGATACCGGTCGTGTGCGACCACGACGGCTCGCTGCTGACCAGCGCGGAAGGCGTCCGCACGATGCTGCTTGACGGCGTGGTGCGCCCGGTCAGCTGGCCGGCGGTCGCCGACGCGTTCGCGGCTCGCGGCGTCGCCGCGGTCTACGTCGCCGGCCCCGACGGCCTGTGGGGCCGGGTGCCCTGCATGAGCAGCCGTTTCGACGTCGTCACGCTCACCCCGCGGGACGCGCTGCGCCCGCGTGGCCGCCCTCGACAGTCCGCACTAGCCGGGAGTGACCGATGACTGTCCCGAGCCGCAAGGGGACCGTTCCGTTCGGGCCGTACCGCACCTGGTACCGGGTCACCGGTGAGCTGGCCGGCCGGACCGCGCTGGTGGCGGTGCACGGCGGCCCCGGCAGCACCCACGACTACCTGCTGAACCTGGCCGGCCTGACCGGCTACGGCGTCACCGTCGTGCACTACGACCAGCTCGGCAACGGCGGCTCCACCCGGCTCCCCGACCGGCCGGCCGAGTTCTGGACCGTCGAGCTGTTCCTCGACGAGCTGGACAACCTGCTGCGCCAGCTGGACATCGCGCAGGACTACGTCCTGTTCGGCCATTCGTGGGGCGGCATGCTCGCCGCCAAGCACGCCTGCGCGAGGCCACCTGGCCTGCACGGGCTGATCGTCGCCGACGCACCCGCCTCCTACCCGCTGTGGCTGGCCGAGATGGCGGTGCTGCGGGCGGCGCTGCCGCCCGGCGTCAACGAGACGCTGCTGCGCCACGAGCGCGCCGGCACGACGGACACCGACGAGTACTACGCGGCCACCCGGCCGTTCTACGAGCGGCACGTCTGCCGGCTCAACCCGTGGCCGCGCGACTACCAGGCCTCCTTCTACGAGATGTACAACGACCCGACGGTCTACTTCGCCATGAACGGCCCGAGCGAGTTCCACGTCACCGGGTCGCTGCGGGACTGGTCGGTGGTCGACTGCCTGCCCCGGATCGACGTGCCCACCCTGGTCATCTCCGGCCGGCACGACGAGGCGACCCCGAACGTGGTGCGGCCGTACGTGGACCTGATCCCACATGCGCGGTGGGAGCTGTTCGAGGACTCCAGCCACGTGCCGCACCTGGAGGAGCCGCAGCGGTTCATGGAGCAGGTCGGGGCATTCCTGCGATCGGTTCTGGTCCGGACATGAGTGGTGAGGGCATGAGAACACCGCATCCGGCGGACACCCTTGACGAGTTCGCGCTGGCCGCGGCCGTCACCAGGCCGGCGCACCCGGCCGTCGTCGAGCCGGACCGGTCCGGCCGGCTGACCACGACCAGCTACCGGGAGCTGGCCGGACGCGTCGACGCCTACGCCGCGTCGCTGATCGGGCTGGGGATCGCCACCGGCGACCGGGTCGTCGTCGAGTCGGACACGTCCGCGTCCGCCGTCGCGATGCTGCTCGCGTGCTCCCGGCTCGGCCTGGCGTTCGTCCCGGTCAGCCCGCAGACGCCGGACCAGCGGGTGCGCACGATCGTCGCGGCCGTCGAGCCGGTGCTGCACGTGCGGGCGGCCGGCACCCCGGGCCGGGAGCTCGACCGCACCGGGCTGGCCACGTTCGGTCCGGACAGGCTCGCGGTGGCGCGCCGGCCACCCGAGCGCCGCGGCCCGACCCGCAACGGCCCGGTGATCGGCACCGACCCCGCCTACGTCATCTTCACCTCCGGCTCGACCGGCCAGCCCAAGGGCGTCGTGATGAGCCACCACGGCGCGCTCGCGTTCTACCGCGGCGCACACCGGTTCGGGCTCGTCACTGCGGAGGACCGGGTGGCCAGCACGTCCCCGCTGCAGTTCGACGTGGCGCTGTTCGACATCGGGGTCACCCTCGGCCGCGGCGCGACCCTCGTCGTGGTGCCGCGGGAGCTGTCGCACTTCCCCCGCCGGCTGGTCGGGCTGCTCTCGCAGACCGCGGCGTCCACGCTGCACGCCGTGCCGTCGCTGCTGCACCTGCTCATGCGCAGCGAGCCCCAGGCGCTGGCCGGGCTGGACCGACTGCGCGGGTTCATGCTCACCGGCGAGGACTTTCCACTCACCGACCTGCGCCGGCTGCGCCAGCTGCTGCCAGGGCGGCGCCTCGTCAACGCGTTCGGGGCGACCGAGACCGTCGCGTTCTCCTTCGCCGACGTGCCCGACCCGCTGCCCGACGACCTGGAACGGCTGCCGATCGGCCGCGGCTACCCCGGCGGCGAGATGTTCCTGGTCGACTCCGACGGCGTGCCGGTCGTCGGGCCCGGCGTGGTGGGCGAGATCTACGTGCGCGCACCGTCGCTGTTCTGGGGGTACTGGGGCGACCCGGCCGCCACCAGGGAGGTCCTGGTCCCCGACCCGTTCAACCCGCGCAGCGGCCAGCTCGTCTACCGCTCCGGGGACCTCGCCTACGCCGGCGACCACGGCGAGCTGTACTTCTGCGGCCGGCTGGACTCGATGGTCAAGGTGCGCGGCAACCGCGTGGAGCTCGGCGAGATCGAGTACCGGCTGCTCGGCCACTCGGCGGTCACCGCCGCCGCGACCGTTCCCGTGCCGTCCGGTAACGGCGACCCCACGCTCGTCGCGTTCGTGGTCTGCTCATCCGAGATCGCCCCCGGTGATCTGGCCGTGCTGTGCAGGCAGACGCTGCCCGACTACATGGTCCCCAAGCGCTTCCACGTCGTCGACGCGCTGCCGCTCACCCCGAACGGCAAGGTCAACCGCCGCGCCCTGGCGGAGCTGGCCGCGCAGCCCGGCTAGCCACAGACGATGTGACGCCGGCACCCGCACCCATGGTCGGTCGCCGCGCCGAGCTGGCCTCGATCGAGCGGGCGCTTCGGGCGTGCGCGGCTGGTCGTGGCGTCCTGGTCGAGGTGTCCGGCGAGCCGGGAATCGGCAAGACCAGGCTGCTTGCGGAGCTGGCGAACTCGGCGCGAGCCTCGGGTTACCGCGTGCACGCCACCCGTGCCAGCCATTTCCGGCCGGCGAGCGGTTTCGGGGACCTTCGGGGCGAGCTGCTTCGCGAGCCGGCGCTCCAGCCGCTCGCGCTCGTCGTGGACGACCTGCACTGTGTGGACATGCACGGTGCGGACCGGGCGACGATCGAGCTGATCGAGCGGTTGCTGAACCGCCCCGCCCGGGGGCCGGTGCTGCTCGCGGTCGCCTACCGCCCCCGCCAGGCGTCCCCCCGGCTGCTCGCCGCGCTGGCTCGGGCGGACCCGGCCGGTGCGCTGCGCATCGAGCTCGGGCCACTGGCCGGGCCCGACGCCGGTGAGCTGCTCCGCGACGCAAACCCCGACCGTCACCGGGACTGCCTCGGCAACCCGTTCTACCTGCTGGCGCTCGCCGGGCTCGACGAGGCGATGCCGGCCGGCGTGATCGTTGATCACCGGTCGGCGATGGACGTGGCGGAGCTGCCGGGACCGCTTCGGCGCGGGCTCATCGCCGAGTTCGCCGGGCTCGGTCCGGCCGGTGTCGCCGCGGCGGGTGCGGCGGCGGTCGCGGGGGAGCGCTTCGACCCGGAACTGGTGACGTCCATAACCGGCACCGTTGAGCCTTCGGGCCTTGACGAGCTGCTCGTCCATGACCTGGTGCGCGCCGGCGGCGGCGGCGAGTTCCGATTCCGGCACTGGTTACTGCGGTTGGGCGCCTATCACCTGCCGAGCCCGACGTGGCGCCGGGAGGCACACCGGCGGGCGGCTGCGGCCCTGCGGTCCCGGGACGCGCCGCTGTCGGCGCTCGCCCCGCACGTCGAGCGGTACGCCGTACCCGGCAACCGCGCCGCCGCCGACGAGCTGACCGCGGCGGCCAGGGCGGCGATGTCGCAGGACCCGGCGAGCGCCGCCCGTTGGCTGCGCGCGGCGCTGCGCCTCAACCCTCGTGACAGGGATGGCCTGCGACTCGAACTGGCCAATGCGCTCGGCCTGGCCGGCCGCCTCCGGGAGAGCCGGGCGATCCTGCACGACGTCGTGCCCGGGAGCGCCGGTCCCGGCCGGCGGCGTGAGGCCCGCGCCGTGGTGTTGTGCGCCACCGTCGAACGGTTGCTCGGCCACCACGCCGAGGCCCGTGGCCTGCTGCTCGGCGAGCTGGCACGCCAGCAGGCAACCCGGCAGGACCGCGCCGCGCTCGTCTCGGAGCTGGCCATCGGTGCCCTGATGCGCGGCGACCTGCTCGAGGTCGGCCGGTGGGCCGCGCGCGCGGCCGGCACCGCCACGCGGCGCGGTGAGCTCGGCATCCGGGCGACGGCGCTCGGCCTACTGACGATGACGAGCTACGGCGACGGTGACCTGGCTTCGGCGCAAGGCCACCTGCGGGCCGCGACCGCCGTCGTCGACTCGATGACCGACCGGGAGCTGGCAGCCCAGCCGGCGGCCGCGCTGTGGCTCGGCTGGAACGAGGTCTACCTCGAGCGCTACCACGACGCCGTGCGGCACCTCGACCGCGGGTTGCGGCTGGCGCGCGACACGGGCCAGGGTCACCTGCTGCCGCTCGTGCTGGCCTGCCGGAGCCTGGCGATGCGATGGCTGGGCCGCCTTCCCGCCGCGGCCGCGAGCGCCGAGCAGGCTGTCGCCGCCGCCGCCGGGACCGGCAGCGACGAGCTCATGGCGCTCGCGCACGCCGTCCAGTCGTGGACAGCGAGCTGGGTCGGTGACCGGGCGACCGCGCTGGACGCGGGCGCTGCCGCGGTGCGCGAGGCGGCCGGCCGGACCGGCTGGTTCGCCGGGCTCGCCACGGCGATGCTGGCCCGCAGCCGGCTGGTGACCGGCCGCCCCGGCGGCAGCGCGGCCGCCATCGCCTCCGCGCTCGGCGGCCCGGACCTGACCACTGTCGACCCAAGGTCACACGCCTCCTGGTGGGAGGTGCTGGTGCGGGCCGAGCTGGCGGAGGGCAATCTCGCGGCGGCGGCCGGCTTCGCCACCCGCGCCGAGCTGCTCGCCGGCCGCATCGACCTGGCCGGCCACCAGGGTCACGCCCGGCTGGCCCGAGCCCACGTGCTCGCCGCCGCCGGCGACCCGACCGCCGTCGAGTCGGCGCTGGCCGCGGCCGCCGCGTTCGCCACGGCCGGCTGCCCGCTCGAGGAGGGAAGGGCCCGGCTGCTCGCCGCCACGGTGCTCGCCGGCCGCGCCGTCCTAGCCGATGGAGCCGCGCTGGTCCGCGACACCGTGCTGGTCCGCGACACCGTGGCCGCCGACCAGCTCGACCGGGCACGCGAACTGTTCGAGGACTGCGGCGCGCCCCAGCTGGCCAGGCAGGCCGCCCGGCTCGGCCGCCGGCCACCCGGCCGGCATGGGCCAGGGCCGCC
>DASSUA010000503.1:0-12947 GCA_035707525.1 Pseudonocardiaceae bacterium | reverse complement strand
GATCCGCAGTTCCAGGTTCGGTTCCGGCGGGAGGCCCAGAACGCCGCGTCGCTGAACCACCCCGCGATCGTCGCGGTGTACGACACCGGCGAGACCCGCACCGAGGTCGGTCCGCTGCCGTACATCGTGATGGAGTTCGTCGACGGCAGGACGCTGCGCGACGTCGTCAAGACCGAGGGTCCGTTGCCGCCACGGCGCGCCATGGAGATCATGGCCGACGTCTGCGCCGCCCTCGACTTCAGCCACCGCAACGGCATCATCCACCGGGACGTCAAGCCGGCCAACGTGATGGTCACCCATACCGGCGCGGTCAAGGTCATGGACTTCGGCATCGCCAGGGCGCTAGGTGACGGCCAGGCCGCGGTCACCCAGACCGCCGCGGTCATCGGCACCGCCCAGTACCTGTCGCCGGAGCAGGCCCGCGGCGAGTCGGTGGATGCCCGCTCCGACGTCTACGCCACCGGCTGCGTGCTGTACGAGATGCTCACCGGCGAGCCGCCGTTCACCGGTGACTCCCCGGTCGCGGTCGCCTACCAGCACGTCCGCGAGGACCCGCGGCCGCCGTCGTCGGTCAACCCACGGATCAACCCGGTGCTCGACGCGGTCGTGCTCAAGGCGATGAGCAAGAACCCGGCCAACCGGTACCAGTCGGCCGCCGAGATGCGCATGGACCTGGTGCGCGTGCTGTCCGGGCAGCGCCCGGGCGCCCCGATGGTGATGAGCGACGAAGAGCGCACCTCGATGATGCGCCAGACCGCGCCCACTCACGTGATCCCCGGCCGGCACCGCCCGGAGACGCTCAACGAAGACGATGACGGCGGCAGCCGCAAGGGCGTCATCGCGGTGGTCGCGCTGCTCACGGTCGCCGTGCTGGCGCTGGCGGCGCTGGCCCTGGCCGGCGTGTTCAGCGGCGACCCGCCCCAGGTCAGCGTGCCCGACGTCGTCGGCCAGCAGGTTGCGCAGGCCGAGCTCGCGCTCAACGAGCAGGGCCTGCGGACCACCCGCAACCTGGTCGCGTCGACCGAGGAGCAGCGCGGCACGGTCGTCCGGACCGATCCCGCGGCGAACACTCAGGTGGAAAAGGGCTCGACGGTCACCCTCGATGTCGGCAACGGCCCCGAGACGGCCAAGGTCCCGTCACTGATCGACCTGACCCCCGAACAGGCCGAGGAGCAGCTGAAGAAGGCCGGGCTCGCGCTCGCGGCCAACCAGCAGCAGCAGGTCGTCGAGGACGAGGCCAAAATCGGCAAGGTCGTCGCGCAGAACCCGGCCCCGCTCACCGACGTCACGGCCGGCACCCAGGTGCAGATCACGATCGGGGTGGCTCCGGAAAAGGTCAAGGTCATCAGCGTCATCGGTGACTCGTTCGACGAGGCCAAGTCCAACCTGGAGGCCCAGGGCCTCGTGGTGCAGCGCCAGGACGTCGACTCCCCGGCCGCCGCGAACGAGGTCGTCGACCAGGACCCGAAGGCCGGCGCCGAGGTCAACAAGGGGGCGACCGTGACCCTCAAGGTGTCCAGGGGCAGCCAGATCAAGATGCCGGACATCGTTGGTGACGACGTCGAGACGGCCCGGCAGAAGCTGCGCGACCTTGGCTGGGACGGCACGATCGAGGAGACTCCGAGGCCGGCCGAGAAGCCGAGCGACGTCGGCAAGATCCTCGATCAGCAGATCCCCAAGGACCAGACGATCGGCAAGGACCAGACGATCCGGGTGATTGTCGGTTCCGACGAGGGGCAGCCGACCACAACCACCGGCCCTTAGCCGGGGGGTTTCAGCTACTGGTCGCGTGGGCGGCCGCCGCGACCTCGCGCACCTCGTTCTCGAGCCTGGCCACCAGGGGCTCGGCGACCGGGTGACCGCACTCGCCGAGCCAGTTGGCCAGCATGCGGTGGCCACCCTCGGTCAGCACCGACTCCGGGTGGAACTGGACGCCCTGGATCGGCAGCCGCCGGTGGCGCATCGCCATGATCACGCCGCCCCCGGTTCGACCGGTGACCTCGAGCTCCGCCGGCAGGGTGTCCTCGCGGACGGCCAGCGAGTGGTACCTGGTCGCGGTGAACGGGTTCGGCAGTCCGGCCAGCACCCCGGTGCCGTCGTGGAACACCTGAGACGTCTTGCCGTGCAGCAGTTCGGGGGCCCGCTCGATGACGGCCCCCCACACCGCACCGATCGCCTGGTGACCGAGGCACACGCCGAACAGCGGGCGGTTGCCGTCGCGGCACGTCCGGATCACGTCCATGCTCGAACCGGCCCGGTCCGGGGTGCCCGGCCCAGGGCTCAGCAGCACCCCGTCGGCCGCGTCGACGTCGGCCGCCGAAACCGCGTCGTTGCGCCTGACCTCGCAGTCCGCGCCCAGCTGCGCCAGGTACTGCACGAGGTTGTAGACGAAGCTGTCGTAGTTGTCGATGACCAGTACGCGCACGAACGGCAAGGCTAGAGCGTGTCTCCTGGATCTTGATGCGGGGTCCGGCTGGATCCACGACCCGACCCGACAATTCCCCAACGCCTCAGGTGACCAATGAGTCAACAAGCCCGGCCGCCGTTGACGCATCGGTCACATCGATCAAAACCTTGAGATCCAGCCGAGCAGACACCCGCACGGCTCAGCCGGTCGTCACATCATTGAACGGCAGCCGGGGCTCGGCCCACGGGAACACCACGAAGAACAGCAGCGCCAGCACCGCCGCGACCAGCGCCAGCGCCTCGACGACCTTGACCGGCACCGGCCCGGGCAGGTGCCGCCAGATCCATCCGTACACGCGAGCCCCTTTCTTTCCTGGACGGCGGTCAGCGCTCGTCAGCCCTGTCAACCTGTCACCCTGTCAGCCCTCGGTGAGCTCCGGCGGTTGGGCGCCGGGGTTCGCCGGGTCCTTCGGATACTGCTTGGTGAACACGCCGTGCACGATCAGCCGCTGCTTCGCCGAGAACCGCGGGTGGCAGGTCGTGAGCGTGATCAGGGCGGCCTGCCGCTCCGGCGGCGCCACCCGGTCCGGGTGGTTGGGCACCGGCGCGATGACCTCGCTCTGGTGCGGCAGCACGATCTGCTGGCCGACGAGATCCTCGTAGGGCTCACCGAGCGGCTTGACGTCGGTGCACTGCTCGGACGCACCGCGGCCCTGCTCCCAGTCCTGCGCCTCGCCCTCCATCGGCATTACCCGGTAGATGTACCAGTCGGTCTGCGTCTCGATGACGATCGCGTCGCACGAGCGCAGCAGATCGAGGTCGTTGAACGGGGCGCCCTTGCCGACCCGGTGGCCGGCCACCGCGAAGTTGCCCGGCTCACCAGGCAGCGCCGTGTCGTTGTAGTGGCCGGGGCCGGCCTCCAGCGTCGTCTCGGTCGTGCCCTCCAGGACCGTGAACACGAAGTCCGTTCCGAACGCCGGGATGTACAGCTTGGCGAAACCCTCGCCGTCCACCGGCCGGACCTTCTCCGTCCGCTGGTTGCCGGGATCGGGCAGCGGTTCCTGCGACCACCGCTCGTCCAGGTTGGCCGTTGCGTCGGCCTGCTTGCCGGCCGACATCCAGTCGGTGACGTACACCTCGTACACCACGAACAGCAGCACGACCAGTCCGAGCGTGATCAGCACCTCGCCGACCGTGAAGACCACCTTTTGGGTCCGGTCGCCGCCGCCCCCCGCCGCGCGCTGCCGGCGGCCCCCGACCGCCTCGATCAGCTCGGTCGGCGCCTCGTCGCCCTGCACCTGTTCCTTCGCCCGCGCCGACGTCGCGCCCACTCCGGCTGCCAGACCCGGTCCGACCACCCCGAGCACCCTCGTCCGGTCGGAGCCGACATCCCGGCCGGCCTGGCCCGGCGCCCCAACATGACTGTGTGGATCCACATGACCGTGCGGACCCACATGACCGTGCGGACCCACTCGACCTGGCTGGCCAGGCCCGGACAACGGGCCGGGCGAGCGCGTCGGACGTGGGTGGATTGGCGTTCCCGGCTGACCGGACCGGGTTCCGGACCCGGTGCGGCTCGAACCCGCCGGCCGCTCGGTCGACCCCGGCCGGCTCGGCGGATCGGCGGATCGAGCCTGGTTGGCCGCAGCCTCCAGGTCATGCGCCCAGGAGCGGCCGGCAGGCGGCTCAGAGACCGCCCCCGCCGCTGGCGAACCGGGCGGCTCGGGCCGGTCCGTGGAATGTCGCCGGCTCCGAGTTGGCGGCTCGGCAACCGGCGGTGACCACTTCGCCGATGTGCCGCCGCCGGCCGGGCCCGGACTCCCCGCCGGCGTCCCCGGCCAGGCGGGCTGGCTGGGCGAAACCGACCGGGTGGGTGGCGTCCATGCTGTACCGGCGTCCGCGCCTTCGGCCGTGGAATCGGAACGAGCGTGGCGTGGGCGCGGACTCGGCCGCGGTGGGTCGGGCTGGGCGTGTGCCGGGCCGGCGGCACGCCGCCGGCCCGGCACCGTCCCGGACGGCGGGTACGGCGGCGGGGAGTCCGGGCGGCCATGCCGCGGCCGCGACTGGTTCGGCTCCGCCGGCTCTACCGGCTGGGGCGACTCGGCTGGCGGCGGCCACTCCGGCGATTCGGAGTACCTGGCTCGCCTGCGCGGTGGCTCCTGGTCAGGTTCGTCGGTCAACGCGGCCCCTCCAGCAGGCTCGTCAGGCGCAGCGAGCCGGTATAGGCGGGCACCCGGAGCGCACCGAGCCGCTCCACCCGGTAGCCCAGCCCGTAGGTCTGTACGTACTGCCGAAACACCGCCACTCCCGGCTCGGCCTCCAGCGCGGCGCGCAGCCGGACCGGGTCGCCGATGGCGCTGATCCGGTACGGCGGAGAGTAGGTCCGGCCGTGTAGCAGCAGCGTGTTGCCGATGCACCGGACGGCGGACGTCGTCACCAGCCGCTGATCGCCGATCGCCACGGCCTCCGCGCCGCCGGCCCACAGGGCGTTCAGCACGCTCTGCAGATCCTGCTGGTGGACCACGAGGTCGTTCGGCTCCACGCCGGCCGGGTACCGGCCGGCGTGCCCGCGGGGCGCGTCGCTCATCGTCACGGCCAGGCCGGGCCCGACCAGTCCGGTCAGCCCGACCGGGGCGCCGAGCGCCGACGCCTGCGCCCGCGCCGCGCTCACCCGCTCGTCGGAACCGGCCGCCGATGCCTCCAGGCCCTCGGTCTGGGCGCGCAGGTCGGTGAGCCGGCGCTCGGCCACGGCGACCCTCGCCTCCGCCTCCCGCACCAGCGCCGACAGCTCGGTCGTACGGCCGCCGCGCAGGTCGTAGCCGGCTGAGGTGTTCGCCGACACCGCGAACAGCAGCCCAGCGAGCAGGCAGACGACGGGTACGGCGATACGCCACCCGTCCACCCGCATGTCCGTCCCCTCCCGGCTCGGACCAGTCGAAACCACGAGCCGCTCGCCATACGCGGCCCGCGACGGCTACGTTAACGTGTTCGTAGCAGCAGCGGCGGCAGTGCGCGGTGACAGCCGGCGGCAGGCGCCATAACCCGTGAGTTCAAGTCGAGGACAGCCATGCCCAAGTCGAAGGTCCGCAAGAAGGCGGTCTACACCGCCCCAACCGATCGCCGTACCCCGGTAAAGCTCAAGGCAGCAGGCCCATCCCACCCGATCTTCATCGGGGTGATGCTCGGCCTGATGGTGCTCGGGCTCGGCTGGCTGGTCACCAACTACATCGCCGGGGAGAAGATCAGCTGGATGGCTGAGCTCGGCAACTGGAACTTCGCCATCGGCTTCGCCCTGATGATCATCGGGCTGCTGATGACGATGCGCTGGCGTTAGTCGGCGCGACGCCGGGGGTCAATCGGCCGTTTCGACGAACGACACCGCTGTCATTTATCCCCACTGTGGATAGGCCCTGTGGACAGAGTTGAGCCGCTGGCCCGATCGTGGTCCCCTGCGATCGGGCTTGTCGTGCTGGCCTGGGCGGCCGCGGGGGTCACCGTTGCGTGGTGGGTGCTGATCGACGATGCTCCGGGCCGGCTGCTTGCCGCGGTCGGGACTGCCGGGTTGATCGCAGCCGCGCTCTTCGGCAGCCTCGCCCGGCCGAGGCTCTCGGTGGACGCCGAGGGCGTGGCCGTCCGCGGCCTCGCCGGCGCCCGGTCCTGGCCGTGGCGCCGGGTGCGCAGGATCCGGGTCGCCAGGCACCGCCGGCTCGGCCGCGATATCCCGATGCTCGAGCTCGACCTGCTCGACGAGGTCGATCCGACCCAGCCGGACGAGGCGCGAGAACGCCTGATCGTGCTCGGTCGGCTCGACCTCAACGCCGACCCCGACGACGTCCTCGCGAGCATCCAGCACCTGCGGGGCCTCAGCTAGTCGATCCGCCGCTCAGCCGCCGAGCGCGGCCCCGCCGGCGATCTGCGAGGCGCGCACCACGATCAGCGCGCCAAGCAGCAGCACCACCGCCAGCACGGCCGCCACCTGGACGAACAGCCGCTGCCCGCGGGGCGCGTACACCATGGCGGCGGTGACCGCGATCCCGACCGCGAAGCCACCGAGGTGGCCAAGCAGTGAGATCCCCGGCAGGAAGCTGATCGCCAGGTTGAGCACGATCAGGAAGATCACCGGCTGCGGGTTCAGCCGCAGCCGGACGACGGCGACCAGCACCGCGCCGATGATCCCCCACACCGCGCCCGAGGCGCCCGCCAGCTGGGTGTTCACGTCGCCGAACACGAACACCGCCGTCGAACCGCCGAGCAGCGACAGCAGGTAGACCAGCAGGAACCGGGGCCAGCCGAGCAGCTGCTCGACGTCACGCCCGAGCATCCACAGCGCGAGCATGTTGACCACCACGTGGAACAGCCCGTAGTGCAGGAAGCCACCGGTGATCAGCCGCCACCACTCGCCCTCGTCGACGATCAGCTGCGGCCACATGACCCAGTCGAAGAACAGCGCCGAGGCGTAGTTCCGCCAGATGCTGCCGGCCTGCGCCGCCGTCAGCAGGAACACGCCGAGGTTCAGCGCGATCATCAGCGGCATCACCACCGGCTGACTCTGCAGCTGGCCGCCGGCGATCGTCCTGGCGCGCCGCACCTGCCGTTGCGCGGAACTGACGCACTCGACGCACTGGTAGCCGACCGACGCCTCGCGCAGGCACTCCGGGCACGCGGGCCGGTCGCAGCGGGTGCAGCGCAGGCCGGTCGGCCGGTTCGGATGCCGGAAGCACGCGGGCTGGCCGGCCGGCTGGCCCGGGACCGGCTGGGACGGCCCCGGTGGGTACCCGGGTGGAACGCTCACCGGCTCTCCGTCAGGACCTGGTAACGGTGATCCGCTCGATCACGACCTCCTTGACCGGCCGGTCCGCGGCGTCGGTGTCGGTCGTCGCGATCGCGTCCACGACCTGGCGGGACTCCTGGTCGGCCACCTCGCCGAAGATCGCGTGCTTGAAGTTCAGGTGCGGCGTCCGGCCGACGGTGATGAAGAACTGGGAGCCGTTGGTGTTCGGGCCGGCGTTGGCCATGGCCAGCAGGTACGGCCGGTCGAACTGCAGCTCGGGGTGGAACTCGTCGGCGAACTGGTAGCCGGGGCCGCCGCGCCCGGTTCCGGTCGGATCGCCGCCCTGGATCATGAACCCGCTGATCACCCGGTGGAACACCGAACCGTCGTAGAACGGCCCCGACGTGCCGCCCGCCGCGTTCCGCTGGCCATAGCTCGCGGTGCCCTCGGCGAGGCCGACGAAGTTCGCCACAGTCTTCGGGGAGTGGTTGGGGAACAGGTTCAGCCGGATGTCGCCCTGGTTCGTGTGCAGGGTCGCGGTAATCGCGTTGTCAGCCACGAAGCCATCGTGCCATCTCACCGGCGGGGCAAGCCCGGCGGTGCACCTGCGGTTGGCGCGAGGGGGAGAGGGGTAACCGGAGGTCGTGGAGAGGAGACCACTCGTGAACGAGGTGCAGACCATGGCCAAGGCCGGGGAAAACGTAGGTTCCGCGGTGGGCACCGCGGTAGGCACCGCCCTGATGTCGGCACGTCAGGGCGCCGTGTCGGCCAGCAGGAACAGCGCGGCAGTCTCCCGCCGGATGGCGAGGAAGACCGCTAAGCAGGCCAGGAAGCGGCTCGCCGAGCACGGCGTCGACCGGCAGCACCTGCAGGATCTGCAGGACGTGTTCGCCGAGAACCTCTGGCGCGCGCGCCACGAGCTCGCGTCCAAGATCGAGCCACCGGCCCGAAGCCGGCGGCGGCCGCGCACGCTGCTGCTGATCGCGGTGCTCGGCGCCATCGCCGGCGCGATCGCGGCCGCGTTCGCCAAGCGCCCGACCGTGACCGACACCGAGCACGGCCGCACGTTGGAAAGCGACATGTCGAGCAACGGCTCGGCCCCGCGCCGGCTCGAGACGAGCCAGGCCGGGACGACCAGCTCGACGGGCCCGCGCCGGGCGAGCACCACCGGCGAGAGCACCAGCACTTCCTGACCGTCCACGCTCGTTCAGGGGAGCTTCCGCGCATGGGAGCTCCCCGGAGCGGCGTCTGCCGCCCTAGCGGCGCTGCGCTCTAGAGACTCAACGCTCTAGAGACTCAACGCGGTGATCACCCGCTCGGCGACCCGGCTGACCTTGATCGTCTGCCGCTGGTTGCTGACGACGATCACCGCGGCGCCGTCCTTGTGGACGGCGAAGACGGCCCCACTGTCGGTCGGCTGCTTGCCGCCCTCCCAGCCCCCCGGCAGGGTCGCCGGGTCGGACGTGTCGACCGGCACCGCCCGGTCCACGAGCGCCCTGGCCGTCGCCGGGTCCACGTCCACCACGACCTGCACCCGCAGCTGCTCGTCGCCGTCGGGGCGGTAGAAGAAGCACGCCGGATGCGGCTCATCGGCGGAGATCCGGGTCTTCCCGACCCGCTGCCCGTTGGTCTGCTCGACGAACCCCGCGTCCAGGTAGGGGCACGGCGCCCGCTCGGCGGGCGTGGGTTCCGGCGGTGGCGCGGCGACCACCGTGCTCGACGGTGACCGCGCCGGAGTCACCGGCAGGGCCTTGCCGGCCAGCTGCGTCGCGCATCCCCCGATGGCGGCCAGAGCCAGCAGCAAACCGGCCGCGGTACGGGATCTCCTCACGCCTGGAAGGCTAACGGCCACCCTCGGTCGCGAACCTGGTCGGTTCGGCCTCCGCCTCGACGGTCAGCTCCGGCGGGTGCCGCACCGTCCGGCTCGCCACGCTGGCCAATGCCACCAGGACCATGCCGGCCGCCAGCACGACCAGTGTCGTGCGCGTGCCGAGCGCCTCGACCAGCAGGCCACCCGCGAGCGTGCCCACCGGCATCATGCCCCAGGCCACGAGGCGCGCCGCCCCCAGCGTGCGGCCCTGCAAGTGGTCCGGTGTCAGTGCGTACCGGTAGTTGGAGATCACCACGTTGAACACCGGCCCGACCATCGCGCCGGCCGCCGCGATCGCGCCGAGCGCCAGCGGCTGCGACGGCAGCGTGAGCAGGCCGCACATGACCGCCCATACCCAGAACGACCCGATCAGCACCGCGACGGCCGGCACCCGCGAGGACACCGCCGGCGCCGCCAGCGCGCCTGCGATCGCGCCCGCGCCGTAGCACACGAAGATTCCACCGATCAGCGCCGGCGAGGCCCCGAGCTGCTGGGCGCGCACGATGATGACCAGCACGAGGGCGTTGAACACGAGGTTCGCCGCGCCGATCAGCCCGACCATCGCGCGCAGGAAGTGCTGGCGCCACAGCCACTTCACGCCGAACGCCACCTCCGCGAAAAGGTGCCGGCGAGGCTCGTCGCGCCGCTTCTGGAACGGCGGCCGGATCATCAGCAGCGTGCCGACCGATACGGCGTAGGACACCACGTTGACCAGGAAGGGGACCACGTACCCGATCCCGAACAGCACCCCGCCGAGCGGCGGCCCGACCAGCTCCGCGCCCTGCACCCTGGCCTGGTTCTGGGCCAGCGCCGCCGGCAGCTGCGCCCGGCTCACCACGTGCGGCAGCGCCGCGTCCTCCGACAGCTGGAAGAACACGAACATCGTGCCCTCGACGAAGGCCACCAGCAGGATGTGCGGCAGCGTCAGCCGGTCCAGCCACAGCGCGACCACCACGCTGGCCATCGCGACCGCCCGGACCGCGTCCGAGGTGAGCATGATCCTCTTGCGGTTCCACCGGTCCACCAGCCCGCCCGCCGGCAGGTACCACACCAGGAACGGCAGCGTCTGCGCGAACCCGACCAACCCCGCCACCGCCGGCGAACCCGTCTCGGCCAGCATGAGCAACGGGAACGCGATCGCCGTGATCCTGATCCCGACCGTCGACACCACCTGGCCGGTCCAGAGCAGCATGAAGTCGCGGTTACGCCACAGGCTCGGCGGCCGGTCAACCACGCGGCAGACGCTATCGGCCTTGGCGGGCACCTGCCCGGCGCCCCACGGCCGAGGCGGCCGGTCGGGTGGAGACGAGGGGAATCGAACCCCTAACCCCAGCCTTGCAAAGGCTGTGCTCTGCCAATTGAGCTACGTCCCCCTTGGGGCGCCCTGGAGTGGACGCCGGTGGGGCTGGATCACGACTCGGGAGCCGTCGCCTCCCGCCAGAGGTCAGCCTCTGCCTTGGCCGAACGCTGACGACGCACCACGAACAACGCGGCCCCAGCAATGACCGCGAGGGCGAGGAGCTTCTTCACGATGTAACCGCCTCCTCGGGCGAAAGGGGGTGACACGGATGCGGCCACGAGGACCGGCGTCGAGGGTACCCCAGCACGTTGCGCGACAGCCCTTGGCCGGTCACTGCTTGCCGCGCCGCCCCCTGGCGAGCCTGGCCGTCAGCTTGGCCGCCCCGGCCCGGCTCTGGATCATCGCCAAGATGCCGGGCGCCGCACCCCCGAGCAGCACCGCGGGCCGCACCTCCGGCGGCGCCACCACGACCTCCATCCGGTTCCGCTCGATCGCCCGCACCACGCCGGCGGCGACGTCGCCCGGCGTGCTGGTCCGCAGGCCCGACGGCAACCGAACACCGGCCCTGGCGAACATCCCGGCACCGCGTATGAACCACGGCAGCACCACCGACACCCCGACCCCGCTGCCGGCCAGGTCCTGCCGCAGCCCGTGCGCGAACCCGCGAAGCCCGAACTTCGTGGCGCAGTACACCGACGCGCCCGGCGAGGCGATCACGCTCGCGACCGAGCCGACCATCACGATGTGCCCGCGGCGGCGCCGCACCATCCCCTCCGACAGCGCCCTCGCCAGCAGGATCGGTGCGACGAGGTTGACGTCGATCGTCCGGTCGAGCTGGGTGACGTTGAACTCGCCCACCCGGCCGGACGCGGGCATGCCGGCGTTGGCGACCAGCACATCCACCTCCCCGGCCTGGGACACCAGCCGGTTCAGGTCGGAGCGCTTGGCCAGGTCGGCGACGACCGTCTCGGCCGACAGCTCGACCGCCAGTGGCTCGAGCACCTCCGCCCGCCGCCCGGTCAGCACCAGCTTCGCGCCGCGGGCGGCGAGTTCCCTGGCGATCGCCTCGCCGAGACCGCCCGTCGCCCCGGTCAGCAGGACCCGTGCACCGGAGAGCCGCATCTCCCGCTCCTTCCGCTGTACCGGCATCCCACCGTACTTCGCCGGAATGCCGCTCGCGCCACGCAGGAACCCGCCACGCCGCCATGGCCCTGCCGGTCACCGAACCCCTCCCGATGACCGCACAGCCGCCGCACTCTTGCAGAGGGGACGAGCTCAGCGGGTGGTTTCGGCAGATGATCGCGGCCCCGTCCCGCCGGGGCCTGGTGACCGAACGATGGGCACGCGGTCGCGGGGCTGCGGGCTTGAGCGCCGCGCCGTTTCGGCCGGCGGGGCGTTCCCGGTCCGCGCCGGCCTCAGCCCGTCCACGAGCACCAACAGGGTGCACCCACCGGGCACCGGCGCGCCCACAGTGCATCGTCACCTCACCGTGTCAGCAATCGTGACCGCTCCCCGGACCGGCTGCGTCCGTCCCACCCCGACCGTCCCCGCAGGGGTGACCACAGGTCATTACACCGGCACGTTGCGGTGATCCCGGGCGTTGGAACGGCTCATGATCACCGTTTCGGTGCCGTGAGCCGCGCTGAGCGCGGTTGGTGGCACCGAAACGACGATCATGACCCGTCATGACGCGTCACCGGCCAACCGCGCACTCGCGGCCCTCTGGAGAGGTCACACCCATCAAAGGTGTGGGCTCTTGGGGAGTCGGTGCCGGTCGGCCGGTAGCCGATGGCGATCATGGCGGTCGTTGGGGGGTTCGACAAAAGCCGGTTGTCCCGGTGACGCCGTGGATCGAATGACGCCCCACGTGCCCGGTCCCGGAGCGAATGACGCCCACGCTCGGGGTAGCGGAGCGGATGACGCCCACGCGCCGGGGGTGCGGAGCGGATGACGCCCACGGTCCGCGGGGTCGGCGGGCGGTGGGGTGCGCTGCCGGATGCATGCCGCGTGCCCGTGCCCAGTCCGCCCACCCGACCGGCACCGTGTTGGGCGTCGCGGCGGGGTGACCGGTCGCCGGTCGCTGCCTTGGTTCCCGACGGCGTGGGCGATCGTGGCGACACGGCACCAGTAGGCGGGAAAAGTGGGCCTAGGTGGACTTGAACCACCGACCTCATCGTTATCAGCGATGCGCTCTAACCGTCTGAGCTATAGGCCCCGAGCTTCGCGGCTCGCCGAAGCGGCCGCGGTGCGAGGTTACCCCAGGGCGCGCCGCCAGCCCAAACCGGTACAGCCGCCGGTCAGTCCCGCTCGGCGAGGGTGATCTCGATGCCACCGGCAAGATCGGCCGACACGTTGTAGATGAACGCCAGGACCGTGGCGAACGCGGTGAACAGGACGATGTTGACCGCGCCGACGACCGCGGAGATGCCGAAGATCCGGCCCGCGCTGATCAGCGACTCGCCGTCGCCCTCGGCCTCGTTGACCGAGGCCAGGTCGTTCCAGGTGCCGTTGAGCTTGTCCCAGACGCCCATGCCGTTGAGGACGCCGTAGAGGACCCCGACGGCGACGAGCCACATGAGGAACATGGCGACCGAGAGCAC
>DASSUA010000502.1:0-4860 GCA_035707525.1 Pseudonocardiaceae bacterium | reverse complement strand
CGCGTGCCGCGTCGACATCGCCCTCGAATGCCGTGACGGACGGATCGGGTTCCACTGGCTCCCGACCGTGCAGCGACTCCAACACGCTGTGGAACCCGCGCGCTGCGGCTTCCGCCTGATCAACCGCCCCCGTGGCGTCCGCGCGGGCCTTCTTGATCTCGTCGAGTTGCTCCCGCGCGGCTTCCCAGTCCGAGTGAACCCTGGCGATGAGCGCCTCGCCGTGCTCGATGGTCTCCGGCCGACCGTACGGCTCCAACGACCGGTCCTGCGGTGTGAACTGCTCGAATTCGTTGCGCAGCTCCCCCACCCGCTGGTTGGCGAGCTCGAGCAGATCGCGCAGTCGGCGCAGGTCGTGTTCGGCGCGGCGGGTGGCGGCGGCCCTAGCCGGTGCATCCGCCCCGGCGGGCGTGGCGATGAGCTCCGTAGCCAGGGTCCGGATCTCCGCCGAGAGAGCTTCTATGGCCGTCCGGGCCCCGGACTCGGCCCGCTCGGCCTGCTCCAGCTCGGCGCGCAGGTCGCTGCCGACTTCCACCTTGGCGTATGCCTCGGCGGCGGCGCGCCAGGCTCGGCGCAGCGCCTCCAGCGGCGCTGCCGGCACCGGCTCGCTGTCATCGACGGACCCGCCCCCCAGAACTCCGGCGAGCTCCTCCCGGCAGGCGTCCGCGGTACGGCGATGAGCATCGGCGAGCCGTCGCTGCGCCTCTGCGTCGTCCCGCAATCGCAGCGCGCGCCGCCCGGCGGCGGTGGCAGCCTCGTCCGCGCCGGCCGCTGCGGCCATGGCTTTCGCCACCTCGAGCAGCCACGTCCCGAGCTCAGCGACCTGAGATGCGAGCTGGACCAGGACGCCGGCCCGGGCACGCAGTTGCTGTTCCGTGGCGTGCAGCACGGGAATCCGCGCCACCTGCTCGGCCTCGCTGGCCCTGGCGGATTCGTGGGCCGCTGCGCGCCGCTCGACCTCATCCATCGCTTCCTGCTGGCGGGCTTGCGCCGCATCGCGCTCGACGACCAGCCTGTCGACGGTGCCCGGCGGGTAGTCACTGCGGAACCGGGTTAGCCGGACCTTGAGCTCGCGGTCGCTGGACCGCTGCTCGGTCAGTTCGGCCAGCCGTTGCTGGTTGCGATGATGCCGCTCGCCGATGGTGGCGCGGACATGCTCCGCCGCATCCTCGTCATACATCGCGGGGTTCGGTGGCACGAGGAAGGCTAAGCCAACGGGACGGGCACCGTTGCCGGCATGGATGGCAGCGGTGGTGCCCACTGCTACGACTGACCGCGGCAGCAGGCGTGCGTCGGCGAGTGTCCGCTCGGCCAGGGCGAGCTGGGCTGGATCGTTGATCACCACGCCGTCGACGAGGTGCGGGTACCGGTCGAGCACGGCGTGGCGCTCATCCGGCGCGATGGTGGACAGGTAGCGCCAGCCGGGCCAGGCGGTGATGCCTGCGGCGGCCAGCGCGTCCACGGTGCCGGTCACCTCGTGTGGCGGTGGCAGTAGTCCGCCCTCGCCGAGTGCGGCCAGCGCGCGGCTGTCCTCGGCGTCGGCGATGCCGATCTCCGTGGCCTCCCGGTCCGCCTCGGTGATTGCGCCGGTCAGCAACTCGACCAGCTCTGGGATGTCGGCGTCCGGCTCGATCGTCTCCGCACCGAGAATCTCGATGAGTCGCTCCTCGGCCCGCAGTGATGCGACGGCCGCGGTGGCCTGATTGGCGGTGGTCGCAGCTTGCTCGGCGGCGCCTCTGGCGAGATCGGCGGCTCGCTCGGCGCCGTTCAGCGTAGCCCCGGCGTCCCGCACGATTGCGGCCAGCCGCTCGCGCTCGTGTCGGGCGGCCTCCAGTGTGTCCTCGGCTTCGGTCGCGGCCAGCGTCGCGAGCTCGGCTTCCCGTGCGACCTGGGCGGTATCGGCGCCGTCGGGCAGTAGGCCGGCTCGTGTCTGCCGTTGCATGGCGGCTCGTGCCTCGGCTATCTGCCGTTCGAATCCCTTGGCGTTAGCCCGCTGGGTCGCAGCCGCCTTCAGCTGCTCCTCGCGTTCGGTGCTGGCGTAGCCTTCCTGTTCCCGCAGGGAGTCGGCCGCGGCGTCGGCGTTCGCCGCGGCGCGATCGGCCTCGGCCGCGGTGTGCAGCAGCCCGCGGGCCAGCGCGCGGGCGGCCGCGTTGCGTGCCTCGAGGGCGGGCCGGGCGCGTTCCTCCTGCTGGCCTACCAGGTGCCGCAGTGCGCTGGCCTTGTCTGCCGTCGAGCGGGCGAGCAGGACGGCGTCGGTCGCGCGCCATGCCTCGAGCGTGAGCTCGGCGTGTTCCAGCTCCGCCTTTCGTTCGACCGCATCGGCCTCCGCGGCGCGTAGCCGCATCCCGGCGACCAGCCGGCGTAGCTCCAGTACGACGGAACCGAGGCGGGCGACCGTGCGGTCGGCATCCTGTTCCCGGTCGACCAGGTCGGCCAGCCGGGCTTGTGCCAGCGCATGCCGTTCCAGCTCGATGGCGTGGCGCAGCGACACCGCGGTGTAGAACCGTGCGGCCCGCGCTCTGGCGTCGTCGGCCAGCCGGCGGGCCGTGAGGGCCTGCTCATGCGCGTCGGCCAGCGGCGCGAGCCGCTCCAGCGCCCCGGCCACGAAGTCCCGCTCGGCGGTGAGCGCGCCGCGCTGGGACAGCCTGTGCGCGTAGCCCTCGATCACCTCGGCCAGGCCGCGTGGGTCCTCCTCGTCGACGACCGCCCGCAGCAGGAAGTCCACGAAGGCGTCGTCGGTCTTGAACGTGAACGTGTCCGCGGCCTCGCCCTCGCCGGCGTTCATGGCCCGCTGGTAACGGAACAGCTCGGTGTCGATGCCGAGGTTACCCAGGTGCGAGGTCCAGTCGGCGTGCCCGGCCTCCCAGGCCACCTGCAGCGCCGGCTCCTCCCGGGATGCCTCGGTGAGCCGCTCCCGGAAGCCGGTCAGCGTCACCAGCCGGCCGTCCACGGTCAGCGGCAGAGTGTCAAGCGTGAGTCGCTGGTTCGGGCGAAACGAGTACCAGGCGTCGACCAGCTTGTTCGGATCGGAGGAGACGACGTGGCCGCGCCACTCGGACACCTTGCCGGTGACGACCAGCGTGCCGGTGTCGATGTGCTGCCATTCCAGGACCACATGCGCCACGTCGCCGGCGCGGACGAACTTCTCCAACACCCGGGTGCTGGTGGTACCGACCACTTGCCGTCGGCCGGGCAGCATCACGGAGAAAATCAGCTTGATCAGCACCGACTTGCCGCCGCCGTTTTCCAGGAACAGCACGCTGGCCGGAGCCGGCCGGCGGCGGACCTCCAGAGCGGCGCCGAACAGGGCGTCCTGCATGGAGGTGCGTACCGGTGCGCCGACGTCCCGAAAGTCCAGCATCACGTCGGCGTAGCGGGCGCCGGCCGGGCCGACGGAGAACAATCGGACCCGGGACAGCTCATACATCGTCCGGCCCGCCGAGCAAGGTGCCGGACCGGGCCGCGTGCAGGCTGCCGGTCGCCCCGGTCACGGCGACCACGCCGAGGTCGAGCAGCTCGTCGAAGGCGCGGACGGCGGCGAGCTCGCGCACCTGCACCTGGTAGCGCGGGGTGGTGCGGTAGGTGCCGCCGTGTTCGCTGTTGATCTGGACCAGCAGTCCCTGATCCCGGAGGAACTTCATGGCCTTGGCGGTCATGCCTCTGGTGCTGTTCGCCGCGAGCCGGCCGTCCTTGGTCGGCGCGGTGGCGGGGCGCCTGGCATAGGCGCGCCATGCCCGTTCCAGGTCTGGCGCGCTCTCCAGTGGATCGTTGTTCGCCTCGGCCTGCCGAGCGCGGTCGTCGAGCACCCGGCACGCTTCCCGGACCATGGCGTCCACCTGCTCCACGGAGACGCGGCCGACGTAGGTGTCATTGGCCAGGTCATCCGGGCGCGGAAAGCCCAGCGCCGCCACCGCCATGTGGATCAGCCCGTGCAGCACCTTCTCCGCTGCACGCCGCTCGCCCGTGAACGCCCGCGGCGCGTAGTCGTCCATCCTCACCTCGAAGGCCGAGTCCTCCTGCGCCGCCAACACGATGCCGCTCTGCCTGCCCACCGCGAGCACGACCAGCCCGAGTCCGGCGGCGACCGCCTGCACCAGGTCCTTGAAGCCGACGTCCTGCGCGTACCGGGCGACCAGGTCGGCGTACACCGCATCACGGGCCGGCAGCTGCCGGGGACGCAGCCCGAACGCGACCAGCCGCGCCGCCGACTCCGCGTCCAACCGTGCCGTCGTCACGCCACCTCACCGCCTTGGCGGCGGTCGGCGGCCAGCCGGGCCCGTGCGACCAGCAGGTCGGCGCCGCCGTACTCGGCATCGACCAGGGTGCGCCCGTCGTCGACCGCGACGGTCAGCCATCGCTCGCCCTGCCGGACGGCCGTTCCCACCTCAGGGCTGAACGCGTGCAGCGCGCACAGGACCACCAGGCCGGCCAGATCCGGGTCGGTTCGGCGGGCCTGCTCGAGCATCCCGGACAGCCGGCGTGGCACCTCGTCGAGCTCGAAGATAGCCTCGACAGCCCGCCACTGCTCCTCGGTGTACCGGGCGGGATCGGGCAGCGGCACCACGTCCGGCTCCGCTAGCTCGCCGCCGAGACCGTCCCGTTCCGGTGCCGGCACCAGCAGCATCTCCACCAGGCCGACCAGACCGAGCACGCTCGGCGCACACAGCCCAGCACCGGCGCCGAAGAACGCGCCGGTAGGCCGCTGCGCCTCAGCCAGGGGCAGGTCCAGGCTCGGCACCAGCAACTGGCCGAACAGGTCAATCGCGGCGCGCGCCGGCGGACCCGAGAACTGCTGGCGATCCTGCTCGGCCCGAAACGTCTCGCCAGCGTGCTGCAACCGAGCCTGCAGCTGGGTGTGCCTGC
>DASSUA010000501.1:0-6817 GCA_035707525.1 Pseudonocardiaceae bacterium | reverse complement strand
CCGGGGCCGCGATCGTGCGGCAGCGCCACCGGCATGCCACCGGCGAGCCACGCCCCCGTTCCAAGCTCGGCGACCAGCACGTGCGCGCCGGCCGGGGCCAGGAACGCGTCGCCGCGGCGAAGCTGCAGGCCCAGCGCGATGAGGTTGCCCATGCAGCCGGACGGCACCCACAGCGCGGCCTCGACGCCAAGCAGCCCGGCGACCTCCTCCTCGAGGCGGCGCATCGTCGGGTCGTGGTCGAGCACGTCGTCGCCGACCTCGGCGTTGGCCATCGCGGCGCGCATGTCGGCGTCCGGCTTGGTCACGGTGTCCGATCGCAGGTCGATGGGTGGTTGCGTGGTCGGTGTCACGGCCGAAATGTAGTTGGAATGCGATCGAAAGCCCCCGTGTCGCCGCCGGCCCGGTTCCCGTGCAACCGTTGATGCCCCACGTTCCGTCATCGACACGCAGACAACCGAACCGGAGTCCGGGTGGACCAACGCGACGAGCAGGAGTTCGCGGAGTACTTCGTCGCGCGGCAGCAGGCCGTGCGGCGGACCGCCTACCTGCTGTGTGGCGACTGGCACCGCGCGGACGACCTGGCGCAGACGGCATTCGTCGCGTTGCACCGGCACTGGCGAAAGGTCAGGGACAAGGGAGCCCTCGATGCCTACGTGCGGCGCACCCTGGTGCGCGCGGTGATCGACGAGTCGAGGCGTCCGTGGCGGCGGGAACGGCCGGTGCAGGACATGGCGACGGTGCCGGCTGCGGCCGCGCAGGTCGCAACGCCCGACACCGGTGAACGGGTCGCCACCAAGGAGGCCCTGCTCGAGGGTCTGCGCCGGGTACCCCCGCGGCAGCGGGCGGTGCTGGTCCTGCGGTTCCTGGAGGGCCTGGACGTCTCGGGGGTGGCCGGGGCGCTCGGGTGCTCGGAGGGGACCGTCAAGAGCCAGACGGCTCGCGGCCTTGACGCGCTGCGGGCGGCGCTCGGCGACGCGCTGGACGACCTGCGGTCGGCCTCGTGGTAGCGGCTGGCCGAGGCGGATGGCGGTGATGGGAGCGATGGGGAGGTGATGGAGTAGGTGGACGAGCGGGAGCTGGCGCAGCTGTTCGAGGCCGCTGCCGACGACGCACCACCTTCGAGGTTCGGCCATGCCGACGTGGTGGTCGCCTCCCGGCGCGCCACGCAGCGGCGCCGAGCCGGCATCGCCGCCGGTTCCGTGTTCGCCGTGGCCGTGCTGGCCGGCGGGGTGGCGCTCGGCGGCGACCTGTTCGCCGGCCGGGACACCGCCGAGCGGGCGACCGCGGGCAGCGCTATCGAGAGCGATCAACAGGCGCCGGGCGGCGGGCGGGCGGACTCCGCGCCGCCGCAGCAGCGGCAGCAGAGCGAGCTGAGCGCCCCCGGCGAGGCGGCGGCGCAACCGGGCAAGGCCGTGCCGTGGCCCGGGCCGTGGGACGACTTCCGCGCAAGTTGCGGCGAGGCCGACCGGGAGCTTGCCCAGGCCCTCGCGAGGGAGCTGCCGGCTGCCGACACGACTGCGGCCGGCCCGGTGCCGGACGCCTGCCCGCCGGGCGTACGGGCGGTCGCGGTGCCGGTCGCCGACGGCGACGCAACCGGATCGATCTACCTCGTGCTCGGCCCCGTCGACGCCCCGCTGGCCGCTGCCGCGACCGGACAGCCGGTCGAACGCGAGCAGGACGGCGCCAGCGGGTATCAGCACCGCACAGCGTCGGGCCGGCTGCTGCTGGTGTTGAGCGTGCCTGCGGTCGACGGCGAGCAGCCGCCGTTCGCCGCCGCCGCCGCCGCACTGGCCGAGCGGATCGGTTCGGAGTTCTGAGTGCGCGTGACACGATCGACGTGATGTCCGCGCCAGCCTCCAGGTCCAGCCCGGCGAGCACGCCGAAGGGCGAGCGCCGCCGCCGGGCGCTGGTCGATGCCGCCGCGAGCCTGCTCGCCGAGGGCGGCTTCGACGCGGTGCGGCATCGCGCCGTCGCCGAGCGCGCCGGGCTGCCGCTCGCCTCCACCACCTACTACTTCAGCTGCCTCGACGACCTGGTGGCCGCCGCGATCGACCATCGCGCGCACAGCGAGCTGCGGGAGTGCCGCGAGGCGCTGGACCGGGCCGACCCGGGTGGCGGCAACGACGAGCTCGCCGAGCTGCTGCTGGACGCCCTGCTCGGGCCCGCCAGCCGGACCGGCGCGGAGGCCGTGCTGCTGCGCTACGAGCGGTTCGTCGCGGCCGGGCGCAGACCATGGCTGGGGCCGCTCATGCGGTCGCTGCGAGCGGAGCTGGACGAGTTGCTGGCCGACACGATGGCCCGCTTCGGCCGTGACATCGATCCGGCCGAGCTGGCCAGGCTCGTCGCCGTCGTCGACGGCGCGGTCATCTCGGCGCTGATCGAGAGCGACCCGGACCCGCGTGGCGCCGCCGGGCGGATGCTGGCCCCGCTGCTGTGATCCGCGCTGCCGGCCATCACAATGGCGCCGATGAGTGCGGTACCCGACGTCCTGGCCGCCCGCTACGCGTCCCCGGAGCTCGTCGCGCTGTGGGCGCCCGAGCGCAAGATCGTGCTGGAGCGCGAGTTGTGGCTCGCCGTGCTGCGTGCCCAGCGTGACCTCGGAGTGGCCCTACCGGACGGGGTCGTCGAGGACTACGAGGCCGTGGTGGACAAGGTCGACCTGGGGTCGATCGCGGCGCGGGAGCGCGTGCTCCGCCACGACGTCAAGGCCAGGATCGACGAGTTCAACGCGCTGGCCGGGCACCAGCACGTGCACAAGGGGCTGACTTCGCGCGACCTCACCGAGAACGTCGAGCAGTTGCAGATCCGCCGGTCGCTGGAGCATGTGCGGGACCGGGCCGTCGCGGTGCTGGCCAGGCTCGCCGAGCGCGCGACCGAGCACGAGGCGTTGGTCATGGCCGGCCGCTCGCACAACGTCGCCGCCCAGGCGACCACGCTCGGCAAGCGGTTCGCCACGGGCGCGGACGAGCTGCTCGTCGCGTTCGAACGGCTCGAGGGGCTCATCGCGCGGTACCCGCTGCGCGGCATCAAGGGACCGGTCGGCACCGGCCAGGACTCGCTCGACCTGCTCGGCGGCGGTGCCGGTGCTGCCGGCAGGTACGGGGAGCTGGAGCGGCGGGTGGCCGGGCACCTCGGCTTCCGGCGCGTGCTGACCAGCGTCGGTCAGGTCTACCCGAGGTCGCTGGACTTCGACGTGGTGTCGACGCTGGTCCAGCTCGCGGCGGCGCCGTCGTCGCTGGCCCTGACGATCCGGCTGATGGCCGGGCACGAGCTGGTGACCGAGGGCTTCGCCGCCGGCCAGGTCGGGTCCTCCGCCATGCCGCACAAGATGAACACGCGCTCGTGTGAGCGGGTGAACGGGCTTGCGGTCGTGCTCCGCGGCTACGCCTCGATGGTCGCCGAGCTGGCCGGCGACCAGTGGAACGAGGGCGACGTGTCCTGCTCGGTCGTGCGCCGGGTGGCGCTGCCCGACGCCTTCTTCGCCGTCGACGGGCTGATCGAGACGTTCCTGACCGTGCTCGCCGACTTCGGGGCCTACCCCGCCGTGATCGCTCGCGAGCTGGACCGGTACCTGCCGTTCCTGGCCACCACGAAGGTGCTGGTCGCAGCCGTGCGGGCGGGTGTCGGGCGGGAGGCGGCGCACGAGGCGATCAAGGAGCACGCCGTCGCCGTGGCGCTGGCCATGCGGGAGGCCGGTGAGGCCGGCAACGACCTGCTCGACCGGCTGGCCACCGACCCGCGGCTGCCGCTTTCGCGAACCGAGCTGGACGCCCTGCTGGCCGACCCGGTCTCGTTCACCGGGGCCGCCGTGCATCAGGTGCAGGAGGTGGTTCGGGCCGTAGAGCAGGTCGCCGCCCGGTACCCGGCCGCGGCGGCCCACACCCCCCGGCCGATCCTGTAATTTCTTTGGGCACGGCTCTACTCTCAGCGACCTCACAGGGGCCACGGGCACTGCTCGGCGGCGATAAATATGAAGTAGTCGCTCGGTTTGAGCGCTCGCAGGTGTGGTTACTGATGGCCACCAGCGAGGGTGACGGGTAGGGCGGGCACAGCCGGTCACATGATCGGCCGTCAGGCGGTCATGATCGCCGAAAGTGTGAGCTCACACACACTTTCGGCGATGGGTGTGGCTCTTCTGGGGGCTCATGCCTGCCCGTGCCTCCGCCGGCCTCTCGCCCGTCACCGTCGGTGACTTCTTCCGGTCGCGGGTGTAGTTATCGGTGTTGATCACGAAGTTGTCGCCCTGCTGAATCGATCCGCGGGGGCGTTAACTTCGTGATCAACACCCGGTCTCGTCCACCGAGCCCCGTGAGCGGTTGACAGCACCCAGACCGACAATCCTGAACCAACCAGCGACACCCACCGTACGAATGAAGTCACCAAGTGTGAAAACAGGCGGCAGAGGCCGACCTGGCGGAGGACGGTCCCAGCCCTCCCCCAGAAGTGCCACACCCCAACGGGCGATCATGAACCACCCCGCCGCGGCCAGCGCGGGTCCGCGCCACCGCACACATCCCCCGCAGCGCCGCACCCGCCCGACGACCAACAGCGACAGACCCCCGAGCCTCCCGTGACTGATTGGTCAACAACACGCCGACCAATTGACCAATCAGTCAAATCCGCAAAGCGATACCCGAGCGTCCCGCCACCCCCACAGCCAGCACCGACCCACACCGCCGAACCCATCCCCCCAGAAGCGCCACACCCCATCGGCGATCATGGTCGGAGTTGGGCCAGCGTGAGCCGGTAACGGGCCGCCGACCGGCGGCGCAAAGCCGAGCCCTGCACCAGCCGCGACCGCGCACATACCGTCGGTCACGGGAACCGGCGGGACTGGTCTGAAGGCATGAGTCGACCTTTCTGCATCTCGCGCCGCGCACCCTCCAGCGGAGCCACACCCAATCGGCGCACCCGGACACTCAGGCCCCGGCCGCCTCCGTCAGACGGCCGTGAGTTGGCCGGGCGGCAGGATCCGCACGGTCGAGCCGTCGGGCGCCAGCGCGTCGAACAGGCGGTAGTTCAGCTCGGGCATCGCCAGCGTCGCCTCGTGGATCGGCACCGCGACCCGGGGCCGCACCGCCCTCAGGTAGTCCACCGCCTCGGCCGCCTTCAGCCACGGCGCCCCGGTCGGCAGCGCAAGCACGTCGACCTGCCGATCGCCCGGCAGGTCCAGCGAATCGCCCGGGTGCAGCAGGCCGTCGACCAGGTACGCAACGTTGGGCACCGGAGGCGGCAGGTCCGGGTGCGCGATCGCGTGCAACCCGCCGAAGACCTCGATGTCCGCGCCGCCGAGCCGCAGCCGCTCGCCCGGCCGCACCGCGCGGGCGGCGATCCCCTGCTCGGCGAGCTGCTCGGCCGACGCCGTGTCGGCGATCAGCTCGGCGTCCAGGTTCGCGGCCAGCAGCGCGGGCAGCCGCTCGAAGTCCAGGTGGTCATGGTGCCGGTGGGTGACCAGCACCGCGGTCAGCTCGCGGGCGGATTCGAAGCCGGTCGAGAACGAGCCGGGGTCGATCAGCAGCCGCGCCGAGCCGGTCTGCACCAGCAGGCACGCGTGCCCGAAGTGGACGATCTCCATCGGCTCAGCCTCGCATGTCGCCGTGCCCGCCCGGCCGGGGCCGGTAGCCTTCGAGCGTGGCGCGAGTGGTGGTTGACGTGACGCCCAAGCCCGAGATCCTCGACCCGCAGGGCCAGGCGATCGCCAAGGCCCTGACCAGGCTCGGCATCGGTGGCGTGCACGACGTCAGGCAGGGCAAGCACTTCGAGCTCGAGGTCGACGACGGCCTCACCGACGACGAGCTCGACAAGATCGCCGAACTGCTGCTGGCCAACCCGGTCATCGAGGACTGGACGGTCCGCCGGTCATGAGCCCCTCGATCGGCGTCGTCACGTTCCCCGGCACGCTCGACGACATCGACGCGGCGCGCGCCGTGCGCCGGGCGGGCGCCGAGGCGGTGTCGCTGTGGCATGCCGACATCGAGTTGCGCGGCGTGGACGCCGTCGTCATCCCGGGCGGCTTCTCCTATGGCGACTACCTGCGCTGCGGCGCGATCGCCCGGTTCGCGCCGGTCATGGCCGAGGTCGTCCGAGCCGCCGGGCGGGGCATGCCGGTGCTCGGCATCTGCAACGGCTTTCAGATCCTGTGCGAGGCGGGGCTGCTGCCCGGCGCGCTCGTGCGCAACAGCGGCCTGCACTTCGTCTGCCGCGACCAGGCCCTCCGCGTCGAGAACGCGGACACCGCCTGGACCGGCCGCTACCGGCCCGGCCAGGAACTTCTCGTTCCGCTCAAGTCCGGCGAGGGCCGCTACGTCGTGCCCAAGGCCGCCCTCGCGGAGTTGACCGGCGAGCGCCGCATCGTGTTCCGCTACGCCGGCCGCAACCCCAACGGCGCGATCGACGACATCGCCGGCGTGTGCTCGCCCGACCGCCGCGTGGTCGGTCTCATGCCCCACCCGGAGCACGCGATCGACCCACTCACCGGCCCCAGCGCCGACGGCCTCGACCTGTTCCGCTCGGTCCTCGACATCCTCGCCGGTGCCAGCAGGTAGCCAAGAGGTACTTACGTACCGCGAGACCGGGGAAGTGATACTTTTCGGGCGTTAAGTATCACTTCGTTGAAGTTATGGACGTAGCTGCCTGTGCATCGTGAGCAGTTCGGCGAGCGTCAGCGGCCGCATGTGGTCCGGACACTGGAGGGTTACCTCGCCTGCGTCCCGCCGCCGCTGCCGCCGAAGTTGAGCCTCGACAGGGAGCTGGTAGCCAAGCTGTCGGCGGCCGACAGGGCACTCGGCGAGCTGGCCGGCATCGCCCGAACACTGCC
>DASSUA010000500.1:0-2004 GCA_035707525.1 Pseudonocardiaceae bacterium | reverse complement strand
GCGGCGCCGGCGGCCCGGGCGACGGCGCTGACCGCGACAGGTAAGGCACAAGGGGTGGCACGGCGAACCACACCCAACGATCATGAACGACGGCGCCCCGGCCGGCCCGCCGGCGGTTCGGGCGATCATGACTGGTCCGCGGTTCGTGGCGGACCGCTGAAATCCGCGGACACTTGACAACGCGCGGCCGTTCGGCGCGAATCCACTGGCCCGTTCGGCGCAGCAACCATTGAGCGACCTGCACCAATAGTGACGGAGGACCGAAATCGCCCAATAGACGCCCCCGCCGCGGCGGCCGAAAATGAAGCGGGGAGTACCTACGTAGGATTGCCGGTGCCGGGCTACTGCCCCTAGGTTCGGTTTCATCTCGCCGTGACGCCGCTGCCTCTACAAAGGGGGTCGCCTTGTCCGCTCCTGCCATTTTCTCGATAAGGCGGCTCGGCCGTGTGCTGCTCGGCGCCGCCCTGGCCGCGGTCGCGCTCGCCGCGCCGGCGGCGCCGGCCGTGGCGGCGGCGCCGGCCGTGGCGGGGACGCCGGCCGTGGCGGGGACGCCGGCCGTGGCGGAGCCGAATGATGACATCGAGCCGCTGGTCGTGGGTGGCACGCGGGCGGCGCAGGGCGAATTCCCGTGGATGGTGCGGCTGTCGATGGGCTGCGGCGGCGCCCTGTACCGGCCGACGCTGGTGCTCACCGCGGCGCATTGCGTGCCGGCCACGGGGCCGAACACCAGCATCACCGCGACGCTCGGGGTGGTCGATCTGCAGAGCGCCGCCGCGATCCGGGTGCAGTCCAACTACGTGCATCGGGCGCCCGGGTTCAGCAGCGCGACCAGCGGCAAGGACTGGGCGCTCATCCGGCTGCAGTCGCCGGTCAACCTGCCGACGCTGCCGATCGCGCACACCACGGCCTACAACAACGGCACGTTCACCGTGGCCGGTTGGGGCGCCACCGTCGAGGGAGGCGGGCAGCAGCGGTACCTGATGAAGGCGGACGTGCCATTCGTCCCGGACTCGACGTGCCAGCAGTCGTATCCGGGGCTGGTGGCCGCCGAGATGATCTGTGCCGGCTATCCGCAGGGTGGCGTCGACACCTGCCAGGGCGATTCGGGCGGCCCGATGTTCCGCCGCGACGCCGGCAACAACTGGATCAGCGTCGGAATCGTCAGCTTCGGGCAGGGCTGCGCCCGGCCGGGTTTCCCGGGCGTCTACGCCGAGGTCAGCACGTTCGCCAACGCGATCAAGGCGGCCGCCGACACGCTCGCACCGTCGTATTCGGTGACGATCAACGGACCGTCGACGGTGATGCAGAACTACGGCGCCTACTGCTACTGGAACACGACGGTATTCGGC
The DNA here is from genome assembly GCA_035707525.1 of Pseudonocardiaceae bacterium. GTDB lineage: Bacteria > Actinomycetota > Actinomycetes > Mycobacteriales > Pseudonocardiaceae > DASSUA01. Next base: position 655 of record DASSUA010000500.1, on the reverse strand, counting down.
GGCACGGCGCCGTATACCTACGCCTGGTACCGGTACGGCTCGGTCGTCGGAACCTATCCGTCCTATTACGCCAACTACCTGTACTCGTCGTTCCTGCTCGAGGTGCGGGTGACCGACGCGACCGGGGCGACGGTTTCCGGCACGAAATGGATAACGGTGGTGGCCGACTACACCTACCACTGCTGACGGTCACGCCGTCCGCGCCGCCGCCGCTGTCACGAGCTCCGCGAGCCCGTCCTCGATCCCACACGCCAGCACGTCGACGTCGGTCGCCGAGTCGTAGTCGCCGGTGATGCCGAACGTCACCCGGTCCCGGTAGGTGAAGATCGAGACGCCGGTCCGCAGCGTCGAGGCGATCGGCACGTACGGGATGATCTCCACGAGCGGCCGCCCCAGCGCGTAGAGCGGCTTGCGCGGCCCGGGCACGTTCGTGGTGACCGTGACGATCGAACGCTGCCGAAGGTGCGCCGCGATCCGCACCGGCGACGACACCAGCGGGAACGGCTCGTGCCGGGCGATCGCGGTCACCGCCGCGCCGGCCTCGGCCTCCTTGCCGGCCTTGAGCTCGTCGATCCGGCGGCGCACCGCCTTCAGGCGCTGCACCGGGTCGGCCACCTCGACCGGCAGGTACGCCAGCATCAGCGACACCTGGTTG
>DASSUA010000499.1:0-6282 GCA_035707525.1 Pseudonocardiaceae bacterium | reverse complement strand
GGGGGTCGATGACGGCGGAGGTAGCCAATGGGGCAGTCAAATCTAATCTTGATGGATATCAGGAGACAGAACGGTCAGCCGAGAGCGGCACCAGAAGAACGAGATCGCTGGCGCGCTTAGGCGAGCCCAGGGCGCTGGGCTTGTGGTGGCGGAGATGCGCAATGGCCATAGGTGGGGCACCGTGTCCTGCGAATCCTGTGGGGCGGATCGTCAAGTCTTTTCTACCCCGCAGAACGCAGGAGCGCACGCTAAGCAGATCGATCGTTTCACCGCGAAACATGCACACCCCCGATGAGTAGAGGAGGTAGGCCGTGACAACTCAAGCGTTTACGCTGGTGCTCGATCGTCGGCCTACCGGCGATGAGCTGGATGCCCTTTACGACGCTGGCTGCGATGACGCGATCTTCGGCCAGGAGGAGGGCCTGGCGGTCGCTGAGTTCGACCGCGAGGCCCCGGCCATGGCCGATGCGATCGCCACCGCTGTGATGCAGATTGAGCACGCCGGGCTCGCCGTCTTGCGAGTGCTGGACAGCGACCTGGTGACGCTGGCGGATATCGGCACCCGGATCGGGCAGAGCCGGGAGTCGGTCCGGCGGTATGTCACGGGGGAGCGCGGCCCTGGAGGGTTTCCGCCCCCGGTCAATCCGAACCGGGACGGCACCGTCTTCTATCGCTGGATCGAGGTAGCGTCGTGGCTTCGTACCCGGCTCGGGGTCGACGTTCCCGAGATTGATCCGACGCTGGTCGTAGCGAACCTCGTCCTCCAAGCGAGGCGACACAGGGATCAGGTGGCGCACATGTCAGCGCTGACCGACCTCCTTATGGCCTGATTCTGATCCGGCGAACGGCATCAACGGCCGAAGGCGTTGCCGGTGGCGATCTTGGGACGGGCCAGTGTGGCGGGCGGGCGGCGGCGGGCGCCGGCGTAGACGGTGGCGGTGCCGGCGGCGATGCGCGTCCAGTCGAAGTCGGTGGTCAGCCGGGCGCGGGCGGCCTTGGCGCGGCGGCGCGCGGCGGCCGGGTCGTCGAGGACCCGGCGGACGGCGCGGACCAGGCCGTGGGTGTCAGCGGGCGCGACCGATAGCCCGGTCTCGCCGTCGATCACGACCTCGGCCAGGCCACCGACGGTGGTGGCGACGAGCGGGGTGCCGGCCGCGGCGGCCTCGAGCGCGACCATGCCGAACGGCTCGTACCGGCTCGGCAGCACGACGGCGTCGGCGGCGGCGAGCACGCCGGCCAGTTCGGCGTCGGGCAGATGCCCGGCGAACTGCACGGCGCGGCGCACGCGCAGCTTGCGGGCCAGGGCTAGCAGCGGCTCGGCCATCCGGCCGCGACCAGCGACGACCAGCCTCGTGCCGGGGTGGCTCTGCCTGATCGCGCGCAGTCCGGCGATCAGGTCCTGCACGCCCTTCTCCCATTCGAGGCGCCCGAAGAACAGCAGCAGCGGCGAACCGTCAGGTGCGTAGGTCGCCCGCGCGCTCGCCACGCCGGCGTCCGGGACCCGCCAGCGCCGCGGTTCGATCCCGTTGTGCAGCACGGTGATCGCCGCCGGGTCGACGTCGAACAGTGTGGCCACCTCGGCGCGCATGGCCGCCGAGCAGGTGATCAGCTCGTCGGCGCGGTTGGCCAGCCACCACTCGACCGAGTGCACCTGCCGGTTGAGCGGCTCGGACAGCCAGCCGCCGTGCCGCCCGGCCTCGGTCGCGTGCACGGTGGCGACCAGCGGCACGCCGGCCGCGTCGGCAAGGGCGATCGCCGGATGTGCGACGAGCCAGTCGTGCGCGTGCACGACGTCCGGCCGCCAGCCGGCCAGCAGCAGCGAGCCCTCGCGCACCATCGCGTGGCCCATGGCGAGCGCCCACGCCACCAGGTCGGCCGCGAACTCCAGGTGCGGCGGGTCCTCGGCGGCGCGCACGATTCGCACCCCGCCGACCACGGCGTCGGTGCTCGGGTGGGTGCTCGCGTCCGTGCCGTCCGGCTGCCGGCACAGCACCACGACCTCGTGCCCGGCCTCGGCCAGCCGCACGGCGAGCGCATGGACGTGCCTGCCGAGCCCGCCGACGACGACCGGTGGGTACTCCCACGACAGCATCAACACCCGCACGGCGACGATCTTGACAGGTACCGGTCCCGAGTCCGGCCAGCACACCAGGGAACCGTTTCCGGCGACGTTCGTTGGATGGACACGGCGGTTCGACGGAGGTGCCGGTCATGTCAGGTTGGGTGTGGATCCTGCTGACGGTTTCGATCCTGCTGGCCGTCGGCTGGTACTTCGACCACAAGCGGCGGCGGGTACGTGACCTGGAAACCGGCAAGCGCGGCGGGCGTACCCCGGCCGAGGCTCGCAGGCACGCCAGCCTGGGGCTGCTCTACCGCCGTGATGGCGAGTAGCCGACTCACGACTGGCTCACAACAGGCTCACAACAGGCGCGCGTCCAGGTGACCGAACGGGCTGTCCTGGGCGCGCAACTGCGTGGCCACCGCGGCCGCCTTGTCCTGCGCGCCGGCTTCGAGCAGGTCCGCCAGCTCATGGAACCGCCCGCTGTGGACGAACGCGCGGCGGCGGGCGTAGTCGACCGCCGAGTGTTTGGTGACCATGAACACCCAGTCGCTGGACAGCGCGAGCAGCGCCTCGGTGACCAGCTGGTCGCGCACCGGGTCCCGCCAGTGGACCGGCTCGTCCACTGTGGACAGCAGTCGCTGCTGCAGCTCGGCGTTGGCGGTCACCAGATCGGCGACCTGCTCGCCGTCCCAGACCCGCCAGTCCTTGCCCGAGCCCCACGACGAGGGCGGCAGCTCGACCGGCCCCCCGAGGCAGCCGGCCGCGAGCGCCCCGCGCAGCGTGGTGACCCGCACCCCGGCGCCCGGCAGCTCGCGCAGCACGGCCTCGAGCCACGCCGGGCCCTCGTGCCACCAGTGGCCGAACAGCTCGGTGTCGTACGCGGCCACGACCAGCGCCGGCCGGCCGTGCCGCCGCCGCAGGTCCCGCAGCCGGTCCACGACGACGCCGACGAAGTCGTCGACGTGCCGGCGCACGGTCGCCCCGGCGAGCGCCGCGTCGTAGGGCCGCTTGGCCTGCGGCGGCACGTGCCGCCCGGTCACCCGCGCCGGCTTGAGCCCGCTGGGGTGGTCGAACGTGTGGAAATCGCGGTAGGCCGGATCGCCCGGGTAGCCGGCCCTCGGCGACCACACCCGGTAGGTGACGTCGAGGTCGCGCCCGAAGCACACCACGTCGCTCGAGCCGACCGTGCGGGCGAACGCGGTGTCCCCGTGCAGTGCCGGACCGTCCACGAGGAACCGTTGCACCCCGGCCGCCGCGTAGCCGCGCTCCAGGCCGGGCGCGTAGCCGCACTCGGGGGCCCAGATGCCGGCCGGCGTGTGACCCAGCCGCAGCGCCGTGTCCCGTAGCCCGAGCCGCAGCGCGAACCGCCGAACCCGCTCGTCGAGCAGCGGCTGGAAGGGGTGCGTCGCCGGCCCGCCGAGCAGCTCCACGACGCCGCCGTCGACCAGCGGCCGCAGCACCGGCGAGAAGCCGTGCCGCCACCGCCCCTCGAACGTGGCCAGCGCGCCCGACGCCGCCCGGAACTCCTCGCCGGCCAGCTCCCTGAGGGCGGCGTCGCCGCGCCGGCCGGCCGCGAACTCGGCCCGCAGGCGCCACCCGCCGAGCCACTCGTGCATCGAGCGCAGGCAGTACGGGTCGTCGAGCTGCGCGGCCAGCACCGGCGTCACGCCCAGGGTCAGCACGTCGCGGCGACCCTGCGCGGCCAGCCGCTCGAGCATCCCGACTACCGGCAGGTACGAGTGCGCCCACGCCTGGTACAGCCACTCCTCGCCGACCGGCCAGGTGCCGTGCCTGGCCAGCCACGGCAGGTGGCTGTGCAACACCAGGCAGAACGTGCCTTCCGTCACGGGCGGACCGCGACCGCGAGCAGGTCGACGCTCGCGTCCACGTCGGCATCGGTGATGGCGAAGTCGGCGGTCCGGATGCTTTCCACGTCGGCGAGCAGCCGCGGCGGCCAGTCGTCGTGGATCGCGGCGACGATCTGGGCACGGACCAGCGAGCCGCCGTGCCGCTCGTCCAGCTCGTCCAGCCGCGGCCCGTGGTGCAGCCCACCGAGCCACTCGACGCGCAACCCGGCGCCCTCCAGCAGCTCGGTGAGCTCGGCCGGCGACAGCTCCCTGGTGTGGAACGGGTTGAGCGGCACCCGCCCCGGGGAGAACGTGATCCGGTTGGGCGTGGTGATCAGGAGCTGCCCGCCGGGTCGCAGCACCCGGGCGCACTCGTCCAGGAACTCCTCCTGGTCCCACAGGTGTTCGATCGTCTGCAGGCTCGCCACCACGTCGACACTCGACCTCGCCAGCGGCAGCTGTACGAGGTTCCCGCGCACCGGCCGCGCTCGCGGGTAGACCCGCTTGACGTGCCCTATCGCGGTCTCGTCGTAGTCGAGCGCCACGACCGTCCGCGCGACCGAGGCGAGCAGGTCGGCGCCGTAACCCTCGCCGCACCCGGCCTCCAGCACGACCGCGCCGGTGCAACGCCGCGCGATCGCCGCGTAGGCCGCCTCATGGCGCCGGAACCAGTAGTTCTCTCGGGGCACCCCGGGCACCGTGCGCTCACCGGTGAGCGGCAGCCCGGGCTCTGCGGCGCGTGAGGTCACCGGTAAACCCTGCCAGGAACCGCCGCGGGCGGTACAAGGCGGCCAGGCTTCGGGCGTACCGTCGGCTCGTGGCCGAGGTACTGGCGTTCCTCGCGGTGATCGCCGGCATCGCCGCGATCCTGGGCGGGCTCGCCCTGCTGGCGTCGCGGGCCCGCAGCCGCCGCGTCGGCGGCGCGTTCACGGGTCCGCTCGACGAGATCTACAACCCGGCCGCGCACCGCGCCCGAATCGAGATCCACCAACAGGCGGAACACGCCGCGCCGAGACCGTCACCCGACGACCAGTGACCTGGTTCGATGGGCCGCCGTGACCTCAGGAAATGGGCGTCATACGGTTCGAATAGCGCCCGTTCGCCGCAAGCAAATGGGCCGTTCAGTCGGGAAATCAACGATCAGTGGCATGACCAGGCGTTTTCCACGGACCATTGACGGATCGTATTCGCTGCGTCACGATAACTGGCGCCACCAATATGTGGTGAGCGATCAATGCACCTAACCGACGTCCTACCTCTGGCATGCGCCGGGGTCTGCGCTGGAAGGATGTGGATCACTAATGCGCTCGCGGGTCCGACGGCTGGTGTCCGCGCTGGCGATGTCAGGCATGGTGGTAGCGGCGGTAACGCTGATCCCATCGTCCGCCTCGGCCAGCCATGGCGTCTGGGAATGGCACCAGCGGGTTCACCAGAACGGTGACCCCTACGCGCCGCTGGTTTCAACTCTTCAGCCCGGCTTCAGGGGCTACCTGTGCGGGGGTGACGAGCGCTATCCGTTCGGCCAGCCTCGGTTGGACTACGTTCGCCACCACACCCACACGGCCGTCGACATGATCCTGCCGTCGAATGCGACCGTGTCGTACACCTACTACTTCGACGCGGACTGGTACGCGCACACCAACTACGCCTATTTCCAGTTCGAGCTGATGGACTACACGACCGGCCAGTTCTACGTCCTGCAGAGTGACAACAGTGGGTCGGACACCAGCGCGGTGACCAGGACGATCAACCTTTCCTCGTTCGCGGGCCACAGCGTCAAGCTGGAGTGGCAGTGCGAGAACTGGAGCCACCCCGGCTCCGGCTTCATGGGCTATGGCGGGTACGCCACCAGCGTCAGCCTGTACAACGTCATCGTGCCGTAACTCGGTCGGTCGCCGCACAGCCGAAGTTGATCACGAAGTTGTTGCCCCTCCCAAGCGATTCGGAAGGGCGATAACCTCGTGATCAACTTTGCTTGGGCAGCGGTGTGGCTGAATTGTGTTCCGGGGGGGTATGCGGGGGGTATGCCGGGCCTGGCGAGCGTCGTGGTTGTCCAGAGAGCCGGGCCGATGTGACCAACATTCGGTGCGCCGGCCGATCCTGGGGTTGGTCGACTGCTGGCGGTAGGTCGATCGGCATGTGCGGTGGTCAAGATCACTGAAAGTGTGAGCTCACCGTGCACCTTGGTGCGTTTACCGCATGGTGAGCTCACACTTTCGCTGATCTTGTCGCTTTCCGGGCCGGTGGCCGGTCACCGGAGTTCCTTGATCGCCGTTTTGGTGCGGTGAGCCGCGGTGAGCGCGGTTGCTGGCACCGAAACGGCGATCATGGCCGGGTCGCCGCCCCAAAACCCGCCAGCTGAGTCGGCTGCTG
>DASSUA010000498.1:0-2147 GCA_035707525.1 Pseudonocardiaceae bacterium | reverse complement strand
CTGCCGTTCGCCGACGGCGTGTTCGACGGCGTGTGCTGCTTCGCGGCGCTGCACCTGTTTGCCGAGCCGTTCACGGCGCTGGAGCACATGCTGCGGGTGCTGGCCCCAGGCGGCCGGATCGCGATCCTCACCAGCTTCCGCGCCGAGTCGTCCACCGGCCGGGTGCTGTCCACGACCGCGGCCAGGGTCGGCGGCATGCGGCTGTTCGGGCGCGACGCCATCGCCGGCGCGCTGGCCGAACGCGGCGCGCACCGGATCCAGCTGCGGCTGTTCGGCGCCACCCAGTTCGTCAGCGCGCAGACCCGCGTCCATTGAGGGGGACGCTGCACCTGAGGAGGACGCTGCACCTGAGGAGGACGCTGCACCTGAAGAGGACACTGCACCTGAAGAGGACACTGCACCTGAGCTGAGAAGGACACTGCACCGAGAGTTCCCGGCCGAACACGCAACCGATCCGGGCCCGGCTTCCGTCCTTGGCGCATGAGACGACTCGGCGCAACTGTTGCCGCGGCGGCGTTCGCGCTGCTCGCTGTGGCCTGTGGTCAGCAGGAGGAGGTGGGCTTCGGCGGTTCGCCGGCCACCAACCCGTCGGTGGGGAACCCACCCAGCTCCAACCCGCTCCCACCGACCGAGCTACCGAACCCGGCCGACCCGGCACCCCCGGCGGGCGCCCAGCCGGTGCCGCCGGCGAAGGTCGACGCGAGCGGGTTGCCGCAGGGCTACCCGAAGGCCGCCTGGACCGAGGGCGACGGTCGCAGGGTCGGCGCCTACGGCGTCGCCAGCGGCGGCTGCGTCGAGGTCCGCGGCGAGTTGGCCGAGCAGAACGCCCAGCGGGTCGTGCTGCGCATCATCGAGCACACGACCAGCACCGGGCCGTGCACGATGGAGATCCGCTACCCGCCGGTCACGGTCGAGCTCGCCGAGCCGCTCGGCGGGCGCACGGTCGTCCTGCAGCGCACCGCGACGAGCTAGTTCGGCATCTCACCAAGACCGCCCGGACGGTTGTTGCCCCTGCCGTCCGGGCGGTCGCCTGTCGGGGTAGCGATCCGAAGCGCTTACCGCCGGGAGCCGAGCTGCGAAAGCCCGACGAACCGCCGCGCCACCGGTCGCCACACCCGCTCGATCTCGACGTGGTGGGTCCGCAGGTGCTCGGGGTCGAGCTCGGCTGGCGGGGCCACCGCCGCCTTCGCCGCGTCCCGCCGCGCCCACTCCAGCACCAGCTCGGGGGTCGTCTCGACGTGGCACTGCAGGCCCCAGGCCCGGTCCCCGAGCCGGAACGCCTGGGTGTCGCACTGCTGCGAGAACGCCAGCCGCACCGCGCCGGGCGGCAGCCGGTGCACCTCGTCGGAATGCGACTGCACGACCGGCGCGGTCGGGCCGATCCCGCCGAGCAGCGCGTCGTCCGCGGCGGCCGGGGTCAGGGTGATCGGCGGCGTGCCGGCTTCGGGACCGCCGGGCGCGCGGCGCACCGCACCCCCGGTCGCGGCCGCGAGCAGCTGGGCGCCAAGGCAGATACCCAGCACGGGCAGTCCCGTCCGCACCGCACCGGCGAGCAGGTGGCGCATCCGGGCCAGCCACGGGTGCTCGGCGTCGTCGTTGGCCCCCATCTCGCCGCCGAGGCACACGACCGCGTCGTAGCCGCCGACCGTGGCCGGCAGCGCGGGCGGCCCGACGACGTCGAGCCGGGCGCCGGCGTCGACCAGCCACGAGCCCAGCGCCGCCGGCGGGCAAACCGCCGACGGCCGCAGCACCAGCATCCTGCTCATCGGCGAAACGATATCTGCAGTACCGGCCTGGACGACTCGGCGTAGAAGTCGTTGCCCTTGTCGTCGACCACGACGAACGCCGGGAAGTCCTCGACCTCGATCCGCCAGACCGCCTCCATGCCCAGCTCCGGGTACTCGATCACGTCGACCTTGCGGATGCAGTCGCGCGCCAACCGGGCGGCCGGACCGCCGATCGAGCCGAGGTAGAACCCGCCGTGCCGGGCGCACGACTCGGTGACCTTCGCCGACCGGTTGCCCTTGGCCAGCATCACCAGGGAGCCTCCGGCGGCCTGGAACCGGTCGACGTAGGAGTCCATGCGGCCCGCCGTGGTGGGTCCGAAGGAGCCGGAGGCGTAGCCGTCGGGGGTCTTGGCCGGACCG
>DASSUA010000497.1:0-17517 GCA_035707525.1 Pseudonocardiaceae bacterium | reverse complement strand
ATCGTGTCGCTGTCCGCGTCGACCGTGCAGGCGCCGGATGTGCCGGCCGTGGGCCCGCTCGCCGGGGCGACCGTCGCGATCGTCGCCGGCGGCCAGCCGCGGCCGGTCGGCGCGACCGACGACCAGGGCCGGATCTCCTTCGAGATCCCCGACCCGACCGGCACCTACGCCGTGGTCGTGCGCCGGCCGGCAACCCCGGACGGCGGACCGGCCTACCTGCTGCACCGCCAGGTCACGATCACCACCGACGCCGGGCTCGCCTTCGCCCCGCGCGTGCTGGACTCGCCCGTACCGGGCTCGATCGGCACCGGCTCGATCGGCACTGACCTGTCGGCCAGGGTCGACCTCGACCTGGAGGCCGTCGACGCCCGGCACGCCGCGATGGTGTTCCTGCGGCCGGCCAGCACGGCGCCCTTCGGGTTCAAGGCCGCCCCCGGCGCGCTGGTCGCGACGCTCGACCACTACCAGGCGGTGGCCGTGCACGAGATCAACCACCTCGAGCAGGACTGGTGGCTGCCCAGCCGGGTGCTCTCCGGCGTCGACTGGCTCGATCCGGTGGACCTGACGTTCCGGTTCGGCGGAGCCCCGCGCGTCGAGCTGGCCGACGCCACCGCCGGCGCCGGCGGCGAGGTCAGCCTGGACTGGCGCGTCGTCGACGGCCACGGCCACCCGTTCGCCACGGCGCTGGCGACCGACATCGAGCCGTTCGTCGCGCTGCCCGACGTCCTGCAGCTGGAGCAGGTCGAGGGCCTGCTGCGCGGCGCGGTGCCGGGCGAGCTGCGGCCGGTGCTGCGCATGTTCGACCCGGACGGCGCCCAGGTGCGGGCCGGGTCGATCGCCTGGAACGCGCAGCCGTACCGCTTCACGCTGGCGCCCGGCACCCCGGACGGGCGGTACCGGCTCGTGCTGGAGGCCCCCACCGGCGGGTACGGCGGCACCGTGTCGGATGAGGCCAACCTCCAGGTCGGGGCGCCGGCGCCGCACCTGCTGCTGACCGACACCAGGCCCGCCTCGGCCACCCTCGGCGACGCCACCGTCTACCAGGTCCGCGCGACCAACAACGGCGGCGCGGCCTCCGGGCCGCTGTCCTGGCAGTTCCGGATCACCCGGGCCGCCGGCCCCGCCGACTCGCGCGACGTGGTGCTGCGCCTGCGCGTGGGCGACGAGTGGCGCCGGGTAACCCTGCGCCCGGACGGCACCGGCGCCCTCACCGGCACCGTCACCGACGGCTTCACCCTCGCCGTCGACGCCTCCCGCACCTGGCAGGTGTCCCTCACGATCCGCGACGAACCGGACGCCTACACCGTCACCGACCGCTTCACCGGCACCGGCGTGGACGCCACCAACACCGACACCCTCACCCTCACCCCCCGCTAACCCCCCACCCCGGCGTGTCGTCCGTTTCGGTACGCATGTTGCACGTTTCGGTACACGCCTGACGCTTCGTTCCGGCCGCCGCCGCTTTGCCTGGCGGCGGCCGGAACGGCGCCGCTTTGGTCAACTCTGCTCTGCCGAGCGCCGGTACTCCAACCAGCGTTGCGACGTCGAATCCCAGATGTGGCGGTAGTCGCGGTAGAACTGTTCGACCGCGTCATGGGTCAGCTGTCCCTCACCGGTCGCCGCGACCCGAAGCGCCAGGTCCTCGCGCAACCGGTAAAACTGATGCAACTGCTCCTCCATGAGAACCCAACGCGACCGCCAGTTGAAGAACGGCTCGATCGCCCCAACGACTGTCGCGACCGCGACGAGCGCGAATCCCACACCGGTCCAGAAGTCCAGGTCCTGAATGCCCAGGATGATCGTCGACGCGGCCGACAGCAGCACCGTTCCCAGCTTGATCATCGAAGATGCGGACTGGAACTTCCTGCGCTTGCGCCGCGAGTAGGCGATCGCCCCGTTGAGCCACCCGTCGAGCACCACGGCGAGCTGTATCGGCGTCAGCCCGGCCGGCAGCCGCCGAGCCTGCGAATGCTGTTCCACGAGTCGCCTCCATCACGATCCGGCCAGCTGTCGCCGCCGAGTCTCCCGCGCCCCACCGAGATGATCACCAAGTTGCGGCCCTCCTGGATCGGTCGGGATCGATCCAGTCACGGGCGTCCAGGGGTGCCCGGCCGCCGTGATCTCGGTGCCCGCCGGCGCCGTGAGCCCGCGTGAGCCCCTGCGGCAGGAATGGCACCACACATCCGGTCGGGCGAGCTACAAGTGAGGGATCGACTTCGAAGCCGGCAAGTACGCGTGCGGCGAGGGTGGGCCACATCAAGCGCGGTTTGGTACCCGAATGGGTCATCGCGGCAAGGCCCGTCGGCTCTGCGGTAGCTGCGCGCTGTGCTCTCGCTTATCGCGGCGGGCATTACCGCCGAGCTGCAACGTTTGCGTTGCGCCGAGTTATTCCGGTTGCGGGCGTTGCCGCTCGGGAGTCACTTGGAGTCACTGGGCGCGTTCGCGTTTTCCTCTGGCCAGTTCGGTGGCCAGGGCGTCCAGGCGCTGGGTCCAGAAACGGCGGAATGGTTGTAGCCATTCGTCGACCTGTCGCAGGGGCGCCGAATCGACCGAGTAGAGCCGCCGGGCGCCGGACGCGCGCACGGTGGCGAAGCCGTTGTCCCGCAGTACCTTGAGGTGCTGCGAGACGGCCGGCTGGGAGATCCCGAACTCGCGCTGGATCACGGACACGACGGCGCCCGAGGTTTGCTCGCCCTCGGCGAGCAGTTCGAGGATGCGCCGCCGGACCGGGTCGCCCAGGACGTCGAACGCGTGCACGGACTCCAGCCATACCAGCAAGCCCTTATATAAGTCAAGGCTGCTAGTTAGGTCAGGTCGTACACGGTGCGGTTGCCGATCGTGGTCGCGGTGAAGTTCTGCCGGACCCAGGCGGCGATCTCGCTGCCGCCACGGCCGACGGGCCCGAGCGTGCCGGCCGGGCCGCCGTCGAGGATGAAGCAGTGCACGCGGCCCTGCGCGACGTAGGCCTGGAACTGCTCGAGCGTCGGGGCCGGGTCGGATCCGGTGAAGCCGCCGATGGCGATGACCGGCCGGCCGCTGGCCAGTTGCAGCCCGGCGGCGCTCTGCGCGCCGATGCTGGCCGCCGCCCACGTCTCGGTCGTGCCGCGCAGGGCCTCGACCAGCTCGGCGTCCACGGTGGAAAGAGGGCGCCCGATGGGGTTGGCGGCGGCCGCCGGGCCCGACGCGGGAACCGCTCCGGTGTGTGGCACGGCGGCGGTCGCGACCGCGTAGGCCGCGGTGCCGCCGAGACCGGCCAGCAGCGCCACGACGGCGACGATCGCGGCGGCCCGCCGGAACTGGTGAGCGCCGACCGCGATCAGGCTGCCGGCGGCGAGTCCGGCCAGCGCGATCGTCGCGCGCAGCCACGGTAACCATCCCGGGTCCCGGGTGAGCAGCACGACGCTCCAGCCGGCGGCGACCACGACCAGGGCGGCGAGCCAGACCCGCGCGGCGGCGTGCGAGCGCCCGCGCCACAGCGCAACGGCGCCGATTCCGACAAGGGCGGCGATCGCCGGGGCGAGCGCGACGGCGTAGTACGGGTGCGTGACGCCCGCCATGAGGCTGAACACGGCGGCGGTGACCAGCAGCCAGCCGCCCCAGAGCAGCAGGGCCGCCCGGGTTCGGTCGGTCCGTGGCGCCCGGCGGGTGAACCACAGCCCCGCGGCGAGGGCGACCAGCGCGGCCGGCAGCAGCCACGAGACCTCGGACCCGAAGGCCGCGCCGAACATCCGGCCGAGACCCGGCTGGCCGCCGAACGCGGCGCTGCCACCCGGGCCGCCGCCCGGACCGCCGCCGCCCGGACCGCCGCCGGGACCGTCATTGCCGAAGATCCGGCCAAGGCCGTTGTAGCCGAGCGCCAGGTCGAGCACGGTGCCGTCGGTCGAGCCGCCGATGTAGGGACGGGACGCCGCCGGCCACACCGCGGCGAGCGCGACGAACCAGCCGGCCGACACCAGCGCGGCGGCCCCGGCGGTGGCCAACCCCAGGAGCCGCCGTGGAACCGTCAACGGCGCCGCGACCAGGAAGGCGAGGGTCAGCGCCGGTACGGCGAGGAGGGCTTGCAGCATTTTGGTGAGGAAGGCCAGGCCGATGGCGGTGCCGGCGAGCAGGAGCCAGCGGGTGCTGGCGTGTTCGATGGCCCGGATACCCGCGTAGGCGGCGGCGACGAGCAGCAGGGTGAGCAGGGCGTCGGGGTTGTTGTAGCGGAACATCAGTGCGGCGACCGGGGCCAGGGCGAGTACCGCGCCGGCGAGCAGGCCGGCGGCGGGGCCGTGCCAGCGGCGCACCGCGGCGTAGAGCAGCCACACCGACGCCACCCCGGCCAGCGCCTGCGGCACCAGCATGCTCCACGCCGAGAACCCGAAGATCCGCCCGGACAGCGCCATCAGCCACAGCGAAGCGGGCGGCTTGTCGACCGTGATGACGTTGCCGGCGTCGAGCGAGCCGAACAGCAGCGCGGTCCAGCTCTGCGTGCCGGCCTGCACGGCGGCGGCGTAGTACTGGTTGGCCATGCCGGAGGCGCCGAGGTTCCACAGGTACAGCAGGGCGGCGAGCCCGAGCAGGACGCCGGGCCGGGCGCGCCGCGGCCAGGCCCGCCGGCCGGCCCCGGCCGCCAGCGACGATGGGGGCCGCCTGGGCACCGTGGCGGTCAACGGGCCACCGCCGGCTCGCCGAACACCCAGCCGCGCAGCAGCAGGAACCGCAGCCCGGTAGCGAACAGGTTCGCCGCTACCAGCACGGCCAGCTCGGTCGCCCTGGCCGGTTCGCCGAACGCGGCCAGGATCGCGAGCGCACCGCTGGTCAGGCCCAGCCCGAGGGCGAACACGAGCAGGCCCTGGAACTGGTGGCGAACGGCGCCGTCCAGGCCACGGACGCCGAAGGTGATCCGGCGGTTGGCGGCGGTGTTGGCCAGCGCCGTCGCCAGCAGCGCGACCAGGTTGGCCGGCTGGGCGCCGGTGTGATCGCGCAGCGGCACGTACAGCGCCAGGTAGGCCAGCGTGCTGAGGACCCCGACCGCGGCGAAGCGCACCGCCTGCCGCAGCATTCCGCGCGGCACGCCCGGCGGGTCACCGCCGACCGGACCCCTGCCGAGCTGCCGGCGCAGCTGCGCCACGGGCACCGCGCCGGTCAGCAGCGCGGTCCCGAGCCGGGCGATGCCGCGCAGGTCGGCCAGCGCCGTCGCGGCGAGGTCGACGCGGCTGTCCGGGTCGTCGATCCAGTCGACCGGCACCTCGTGGATGCGCAGCCCCGCACGCTGCGCCAGCACCAGCAGTTCGGTGTCGAAGAACCAGCCGGTGTCGGCGACGTGCGGCAGCAGCGCCCTGGCGACGTCGGCGCGGATCGCCTTGAACCCGCACTGGGCGTCGGAGAACCGGGCGTTGAGCGCGCCCCGCAGCAGCAGGTTGTAGCCGCGGGAGACCAGTTCGCGCCTGGCGCCGCGGACGACCCGGGCGCCCCTGGCGAGCCGGCTGCCGATCGCGACGTCGGAATGCCCGGACATCAGCGGCGCCACCAGCGCCGGCAGGGCGGCCAGATCGGTCGAAAGGTCGACGTCGGTGTAGGCGAGCACCCGGGCGTCGGAGGCCAGCCACGCCGTGTGCAGGGCGAGCCCCCGGCCCTTGCCGGCCAACCGCAGCGCGCGCACCTGCGCCAGCTCCGCGGCCAGCCGGCGGGCGACCGGCCACGTCCGGTCCGTGCTGGCGTTGTCGGCGATCGTGATCCGGAACGGATGCGGGAAGTGGGCAGCGAGGTGGCCATGCAGCCGGCGCACGCACCGCTCCAGGTCCCGCTCCTCGTTGTGCACCGGCACCACGACGTCGAGCATCGGGCCGCCGATCGGCGCGGGCTGGCGAACCGGCGAGAGCGGTGGGAGCGGCGAGAGCGGTGGGAGCGGTGGGAGCGGTGGGAGCACCGTGTCGGTCATGCACCGACTCTCGGCGCCGCCACTTGGAGCCCCGTGTGCCCGAGCTGTGCTGACGCTGTGTGACCTGTTCAGCCGAGCCCGTAAAGAGTCACGGTGATCCGTCGAACGGGAGGCGGACGGTGAACCGGGTGTCGCCGGGGGAGCTGGTGACCTCGACCGTGCCGTGATGGGCGGCCACGACCGCGGCGACGATCGCGAGCCCGAGGCCCGTGCTGCCGGCGGCCCGGGAGCGGGAGCCGTCGCCGCGGGCGAACCGCTCGAACACCTCGGGCAGCAGCGCCGGCGGGATGCCGGGGCCGTCGTCGGCGACCTCGAGCACGACCTGGTCGCCGCCCCCGGTGAGCGTGACGGTCACGGTGGTCCCAGGTGGGGTGTGCGTGCGGGAGTTGGCGAGCAGGTTGGCCAGCACCTGGTGCAGGCGGGCGCGGTCGCCGGTGGCGAGCACGGGTTCGGGCGGCAGGTCGAGCCGCCACTGGTGCCCGGGCCCGGCGACCCGGGCGTCGCCGATCGCGTCGACCACGAGCCGGGACAGGTCGACGGTCTCGGCCAGCAGCGGCCGCCCGGAGTCGAGCCTGGCCAGCAGCAGCAGGTCCTCGACCAGGGTCGTCATCCGGCCGGCCTCGGCGAAGACCCGCGATACCGCGTGCCTGACCTCCGGATCCAGCTCGGTGGAGCGGCCAGCCAGCTCGGCGTAGCCGCGGATGGCGGTGAGCGGGGTGCGCAGCTCGTGGCTCGCGTCGGCGACGAACTGGCGGACCCTGGTCTCGCTGGCGTGGCGGGCGGCCAGGGCGTTGCCGACGTGGCCGAGCATGTGATTGAGCGCCGAGCCGACCTGGCCGACCTCGGTGTCCGGGTCGGTGTCGGCCGCCGGCACCCGTTCCGACAGCGCCACCTCGCCCCGGTCCAGCGG
Organism: Pseudonocardiaceae bacterium; assembly: GCA_035707525.1. GTDB lineage: Bacteria > Actinomycetota > Actinomycetes > Mycobacteriales > Pseudonocardiaceae > DASSUA01. The sequence continues at coordinate 10,684 of DASSUA010000497.1, read as the reverse complement.
CAGCATGGCGACCTGCCGTGCGGTCGCGGCGACCCGGTCCAGCGGCCGCAGGGTCCGCCGGACGATCAGCACGCCGGCCACGCCGGCCACTGTGAGGCCGATCAGCGACACCCCGCCGAGCACGAGCGCGACGCTGAGGGTCGTGGCGTCGATGTCGTCCATCGGCAGGCCGGTCACGACGACGAAATCGCCGTTGTGGTCCACCACCGCCATGAGCCGGTAGGCGCCCAGGTCGCCCAGGTCCCGCTGGTGCGGGCGGCCGTCGACCGGCAGCGCGGCCAGCTGTGCCTTCGCCGCGGCCGGCAGTGCCTCGCGGGTGCCGCTCGCGGTCTGCCGCATCGCGCTGCCGACCGAGCCGTTCTCGATCAGCGCGTTGATCGTGCCGGGTCCCTGACCGGGCGCCTCGATCGGCGGCAGCCGGGGCTCGCCGTCGGGTGGTGGTCGCGGCGGACGCCCGCCCGGCGGCGGACCGCCGTCCGGCGGCGGCTCCTGGCCTTCGGGCGGCGGTTGACGCCCGCCCGGCGGGCCACCGCCCTCGACGTAACCCGCGGCCCGGGAGCTGGCGTCGGCCAGCTCCCGGTCGAGCTTGGTGACCAGGAACGTCCGCAGCGAGAACAGCGTGACCACGCCGATGATCACGCAGACGAGGGTGAGCAGCACGAGCTGCTCGGCGATCAGCCGTGCGCGTAGCGACCAGGGTCTACGGTGACGGCTTGAGGACATACCCCGCGCCGCGAATGGTGTGGATCATCGGTTTGCGTCCCGCGTCGATCTTCTTTCGTAGGTACGAAATGTAGAGCTCGACGATGTTCGCCTGACCACCGAAGTCGTAGTTCCACACGCGGTCGAGGATCTGGGCCTTGCTCAGCACCCGGCGCGGGTTGCGCATCAGGTAGCGCAGCAGCTCGAACTCGGTCGCGGTGAGGTGGACCTCCTCGCCGCCGCGTTGCACCTCGCGGGTGTCCTCGTCGAGCACAAGGTCGCCGACGACCAGGGTCTTGCCGGCAGTCGCCTCGGTGACTCCCGAGCGGCGCATCAGTGCGCGCAGTCGCAAAACGACCTCCTCGATGCTGAACGGCTTGGTGACGTAGTCGTCGCCGCCGGCGGTGAGCCCCGCGATGCGGTCCTCCACAGCGTCCTTCGCGGTCAGGAACAGCACCGGCAGCGCGTCGGTGTCCGCGCGCATTCGCCGCAGCACCTCGAGGCCGTCGACGTCGGGCAGCATGACGTCGAGCACGACGGCGTCGGGTCTGAACTCGCGGGCCAGGCGGACGGCGCTGCCGCCGTCGAGCGCGGAACGCACCTCCCAGCCCTCGTAGCGCAGCGCGAGCGTGACCAGCTCGGCAAGGGTCGGCTCGTCGTCGACGACGAGCACGCGAACCGGCTGCCCGTCGGGTCGTCGCAGCTCCGGCCGGCTGGCGTTGGGACGCATGCGGTCGATCATCCACGGCGACTTAGGGCAAACCTGTGACGAACCTGTGAGCCCGCTGTGGACGCCGTCCGCTCGGTTCCCTGAGCCGTTCACAGCCCTCCCGTCTATCACAGCCCTCCGTTCTGTCACAGCCCTCCGTTCTGTCACAGCCCCTCCCCACCTCGGCCACAGCCGCCACACAGGTGGCCGCCCGAGTGTGGAGTCTGCATTTCACCGCGGCCCAGGCGACAGCACCAGTGGGCACTGCCCGTCGAAGGAGATCAGATGGCTTGGCAGTTCGAGGGGCCAGAGTCACAGCGGCCATGGGGCGCGCCGCCGGCACAGCCGCCGCCCGGCCATCCTCGCTGGACGTGGCGCAGGTCCCTGGTGGCCGTCCTCGTCGCGGCCGGGATCGCGGCCGGCGGCGGGGCCGCGGTGTACGCCGCCAGCGGCTCGGCCGGGCCTGGCGGCCGCGACCTCGCCGGGCCGCCGGGTTACGGCCCGATGGACGGCGGCCCGGGGGGACCTGGCGGCGGTCCGGCTGGCGGCGGTCCTATGAGCCCGAATGGGGCGAACCTGCTCAACGCCCTGCACGGCGAGTTCGTCGTCGCCGGGGCCGGCGGCTACGTCACCAGGCTCATGCAGGTCGGCGCGCTCGTCGAGGCGAGCGACGAGTCGATCACGGTGCGAAGCGCCGACGGGTTCACCGCGACCTACGCGCTCGACGCCGACACCGCCAAGCCCGACATCGCTACCGGAGACACGGTGCGGGTGATCGCCACCAGATCCGGTGACGACCTGATCGCCGACTCGGTCCAGGCCGGAGCGAGACCGGCCCCACCGACTCGGTGACCGCAGCCGCGCGGCAGGGATCGTCCGCATGCCGGGCGTAGCGGCCGAAGGGCGACGGTTAAGGCGTGACGACCGCGGGTGGCACCGGGCGGCTGCGCAGCTTGATCTCGGTGCCGTGGTCGGTGCCTTCGATGCTGACCTCGTCCATGCACGCCCGCATCAGCGGGATACCGCGCCGGCGGTTCTCCTCGTACACCGGCACGGGGCGCCAGCTGCCGTAGTCGCGGACGGTCAGCTCGACCCGGCGGTACCCGTTCGCCACCGCCCGCAGCCAGCCCTCGACCTCCACCAGGCCGGGGACCCGCGACCGGTACGCGTGCTCGATGCTGTTGCTGACCGCCTCGCTCGTGGCCAGCAGCACGTCACCGAGCTGGCCGGCCGGCCAGTGCAACCCACGCAACCACCGCCGCACCCGGTCGCGAACCAGCGACTCGGACGCCGGCAGGGCCGGCAGCGACAACCGCAAGGTGGTCGGCGGCGCTGCGTGCATCGCCGGGTCGCCGTTGCGTCTTCGCTCGACATCCCCCGTATGGCCAGGTGGCATGCGTGCAGTTTCCCCCAATCCTGGTCGGTCCGCTCAGCGGTGCAGCGCCTCTTCGACAGTCTCGTAGAGGGCCAGGACGTCGTCGAGGCCGGTGAGCTCGATCGGCCTGAGCACGGGTCTGCTCCTGTCCACGACGACGCGCAGCGGGCCGCCCCGCCGCTGGGCTTGGCCGACCGCCTCGACCAGTGCCGCGAGCCCCGGCGAGCCGAGGAACGTCACCGACGTGAGATCCACGATGACGCTGCCGCCGGCCGCCTCGTCGATCGCCTCTCCGACCGCCTGCCGCAGCCGTGGAGTGGTCAGCGTGTCGATCTCGCCGGCGACGCTGACGACGATCGAATCGTCGACCCGCCGCCTGTCGATGTTGACCAGCTGCTCCGCGGCAGGCTCGTCGAAGGAACGTTCGGCCACGGCTGCGACCTTAGTACCAACTCGGAGCCGAGGGTCAGCTCGCGGTGGCCGCGACCTCGAACACGACGCCGGTCAGGCGCTCCGACTCGGTCCACAGGCGGCGCTGGACGGCCACGTCGTGCGAGCGCCGGCTGGACCGTACCTTCCGCGGAAAACCTTTGACCTCGAGCCAGCCGCCGGGGCCGTAGTAGTCGCCACCGGCCGCGTCCGGATCGACCGCGGCGCGCAGGATCGGCAGCGCGCCCATCGCCGCGTCCTGCGAGAACCGCTGGCCGATCCACCGCTGCTCCAGGCGGGCCAGCCGGCCGCTGTGCCGCGACAGCTCCGTGCGGGAACCGCCGGGGTGGGCGGCCACGGCGATCGTGCCGGCGCCGGCCGCGGCGAGCCGGCGCTGCAACTCGTAGGTGAACATGAGGTTGGCCAGCTTCGACCGGGCGTAGGCGTCGTGGCGCCCGTAGTGGCGCTGCGCCTGCAGGTTGTCGAAGTCGATCCGGCCGGTGCGGTGGCCCATGCTGCTCACGGTCACCACGCGCGAGCCGGGTACCGCGAGCAGCGCCGGCAGCAGCAGCCCGGTGAGCGCGAAGTGGCCGAGGTGGTTGGTGCCGAACTGCAGCTCGAACCCGTCGGCGGTCTGGCCGAACGGCGGCCACATCAGTCCGGCATTGTTGATCAGCAGATCCAGCCGCGGGTGGCGTTGCGCCAGCTCGGCGGCCGCGTCCCGAACCGACTCCAGCGACGCGAGGTCGATCCGGACGGTCTGCACCCGGTCGCCGCCGATCGCCGCGGCCGCCCGGTCCGCCTTGGCCAGGTCGCGGCACGCCAGCACGACCGTGGCGCCGGCGCCGGCCAGGGCCTTGGCGGCCTCGAACCCCAACCCGGTGTTCGCCCCGGTGATGACGACCGTTCGACCCGCCTGCGGCGGTACGTCGGCGACGGTCCAGCGCGCTGCGCTCATGTAGCGTCCCTCTCGATAGTGAACGATAGCGTTCCTTATTTGAGCAACGCTACCACGGCGCGTGAGGGAACGATACCGTTCTCTAAGCTGGGGCGGTGAAGCTTCATCGGCGCCGCGGCGAGGCGCTCCGGCAGGCGATCTTCGACGCCGTGTTCGCCCAGCTGCGTGAGGTCGGCTACGGCCGGCTGACGATGGGCGCGGTGGCCGCCGAGGCGGGCACCGGCAAGGCCGCGCTCTACCGCAGGTGGTGCACCAAGGAGGAGCTCGTCGCCGACGCCCTGCGGCACGGCCTGCCGGCCCCGCACGACGCGCCGACGCACGACACCGTCCGCGCCGACCTCGTCGAGCTGCTCGGCCGGCTGCGCGACGCGTTCGCCCGCAGCCGCGGCGCCGGGTTGAGCGCCGAGGACGGCATGGTGCGCGAGGCGTTCACCGAGCGCATCGTCGGGCCGTGCCAGGAGCTGATCGTCCAGGCGCTGCACCGCGGCGTGCGGCGCGGCGAGGTCCGGGCTGAGGTGCTCGACCCGAGGGTGGCCGGGAAGATCGCCGCCGTCGGCCCCGCCATGCTCGTGCACCACGCGCTGACCGGCGAGACAGCGCCCTTCGACGTCGAGGCGCTCGTCGACGACGTGCTGATGCGCATGCTGTGACCGGGCCGTGCCACGCTGGTCGGCATGACCCGGAGCTGGCCGCCGGCGCCCCTGGCCGACGACGGGCTGGCCGCCGCGCTGCAGCCGCTCGGGCGCTCCAGGATGCTGCCGGCCGCCGCCTACACCAGCCCCGACGTGCTTGCCTGGGAGCGCCGGCACCTGTTCGCCGGCACCTGGAGCTGCCTGGGGCGGCTCGACGAGCTGCTGGACGGCGTCACCCACCGCGGCGCGACCGCCGGCGACATCCCGGTGCTGCTGGTCCGTCGTGCTGATCAGGATGGTTGTCAGGACGGTGACCGGGTCGAGGCGTTCGCCAACACGTGCCGGCACCGCGGGCACGAGCTGCTGCCCGACGGCGGCACCTCGCCGCGGGACGTCGTGGTGTGCCCCTACCACGCCTGGGCGTACGGGCTCGACGGCCGGTTGCGGGGCGCGCCCGGGTTTCGCGAAGTGCCGGGCTTCGATCCCGCCCAGCACTCGCTGGTGCGGCTGCCGGCGGTGAGCTGGCACGGCTGGGTGTTCGTCAACGGGACCGGCGACGCTGGGCCGTTCGAAGGGCATCTCGGGGCCATGGCCGGCCTGGTCGCGCCGTACCAGCCGCGGGCGCTGCGGTTGGCCGCCGCGCACGACTACGAGGTGGCTGCGAACTGGAAGGTGATCGTCGAGAACTACCACGAGTGCTACCACTGCCCGCACATCCATCCGGAGCTGTGCGCGGTCTCGCCGCCGGGCAGCGGCGACAACTACGACCTGCCCGGCGCCTGGGTCGGCGGCGCGATGGACCTGCGCGAGCACGCCGAGACGATGTCGATCGACGGCCGCTCCGGCGGCGCCTTCCTGCCCGGCGCGCAGCGCCGCCGGGTGCTCTATCTGTCGCTGCTGCCGAACCTGCTGCTGTCGCTGCACCCGGACTACGTAATGACCCACCTGCTGACCCCGCTGTCGGCCGGCCGCACCCGGGTGCGCTGCTCGTGGTACCTGCCCGACGGGGTCGACGACGCGAGCTACGCCACCCGGTTCTGGGACCTGACCAACCGCCAGGACTGGGCGGCGTGCGAGTCCGTGCAGCGCGGCCTGCGCTCCCCGCACTTTCGGCCGGGGCCGTTCGCGCCCAGCGAGGACGCGGTCCATCAGTGGGTGACGATGATCGCTCGGGCCTACCTCGGTGAGCCGCCCGGTGATTGAAACCCGCTGGCGGCGGGTAAAACGTGCCCATGGCTATGATGCGCAGACTCACGGTGATCGTCGGGGCCATCGAGGCCCTCCGACGCTACGCAAGGAACAACCCGGAGAAGGTCAACAGGTACGCCGACCAGGCCGCTCGCTTCGTCGACAAGCGGACCAAGGGCAAGTACAGCCGTCAGCTCGACGACGCCGTCCGCAAGGTCAGGTCGTCGACGACCACGAACCCGCACCAGGGGTACCGGCATTAGCCCCGACAGGTCCCTAGCGCACATTCCAAAAGGCCGGGCGCGGCGTCCAGAGAGCAGTCGGGCGTCGCGTTCCGCTTTTCGGCGCCACTGGTCTTTTCGGTGCCGCTAGTCGCTTCGGTGCCGCTAGTCGCTACGGCGCCACTAGCTAGTCGCTACTGCCCATGGCACGGGTGTCGCGGGGTTCGAGGAACGGTTCGCGCTCCGGCGAGCCGCCGGCCTCGATCCGCTCGCTGCGCGCGAGCTCGGCGTCGAACTCCGCGCCGAACAGCACCGCCAGGTTCGTCACCCACAGCCAGACCAGGAACACCACGACGCCGGCCAGCGAGCCGTAGGTCTTGTTGTACGAGGCGAAGTTCGCCACGTAGATGGCGAAGCCGCCGGAGGCGAGGACCCACAGCGCGACCGCCAGCACGCTGCCCGGCGTCAGCCAGCGGAAGCCCGGGTGCCGGACGTTGGGGGAGGCCCAGTACAGCACCGCGATCGCCAGGCTGACCAGCACCGCGATCACCGGCCACTTGAGGATGTTCCACACCAGCAGCCCGGTCTCGCCGATGCCGACCCACTCGCCCACCTGCTTGGAGATCCCACCCGTTACGACGATGCCGAACAGCGACACGGCCAGCAGCAGGACCATCGACAGGGTCAGCGCGATCCGCAGCGGCAGCGTCTTCCACAGCGGGCGGCCCTCCTCGATCTCGTAGATGGTGTTCGCGGCGCGCATGAACGCCGCGACGTACGCCGACGCGGCCCACAGCGCGGCCAGCAGGCCGATGATCGCCAGCGGCCCGGCGAAACCGCCCGACCGGCCGAGCTCCTCGATCCCGCTCGTCAGGATTTCGCCGGCCTGGCCGGGCGCCAGCTGCCGGACGTTCTCGACCAGCGGCTCGGTGGCCGACGTGCCCGCGAGGCCGACCAGCGCGGACAGCACGACGACGCCGGGGAAGATCGACATCATGCTGTAGTAGGTCAGCGCCGCCGCCCAGTCGATCATGTTGTCCTGCTGGAACTCCTTGACCGAGCGCTTGATCGCCCCGAACCACGCGTGCCGGGACAGTTGGGTCGGTCCGGTCACCGTCTTGCTGCTCGCCACGCTGGCGGAGATACCCGCCGGCGGCTCGTATGTAACCCTGCCCGTGTCTAAGTGACCGCGACGATCCGCGCCTGCACCAGCCGGCCGTCCTCGATGTCGAGCAACCCGATCGTGCCGTGCGGCGCTCGCCGCCGGTCCGTCGGCGAGCCCGGGTTGAAGATGCGCACGCCAGCTGTGGCCCGTTCGGGGGCCTGGTCCAGCGGGATGTGCGAGTGGCCGAACACCACCAGGTCCGCGTCCGGGAACCGGCGCCGCATCCGGCCGGCCCGGCCGTCCTTGTGGCCGGCGTCGTGGATCATCGCGACCCGCAGCCCGTCGAGCACCAGCTCGTGGGTCGGCGGCGCGCCCCAGGCGGCCACGTCCGGACCGTCGTTGTTGCCCGACACCGCGTACACCGCAGCGAACGCACTCAGCTCGTCGAGCACCTCGGCCACGCACACGTCCCCGGCGTGCAGGATCACGTCGGCGTCCCGCAGGTGCTCGGCCACCCGGGGCGGGCAGCCCCGCCAGCGGCGCGGCGCGTGCGTGTCGGCCAGCGCGACGACCCTCATACCTTTCATCGTGCCCAGCCGACCGTTTCCAAGCATCTGGGGGTGTTCGCGAGGCAGGACTGGTGCAGGTACGCCAGGATGCGCAGCGCCGGCTCTACCGCTGCGCCCGGAGCCCTCCGCCGAGCTGGAGGCCGTACCGGCGCATGTGGAACGAGCACCTGGACGCCCTGTAACGCCACCCGGACTCGAGGCCTGACGAAAGGAACTGGACGTGAAGCCCCAACCAGCGACGCTGGATGTCATCGACGGGCGCCCGACGCTTCGGTTCGAGCGCCTGCTCGACCACCCGCCGGAAAAGGTGTGGCGCGCGGTCACGGAGCCGGACGAGCTGGCTCAGTGGTTCCCGGCGAGGGTGGAGACCGAGCTGCGGGTCGGCGCGTCGATGGTGTTCGTATTCGAGGACGCGCCGCTCGACCAGACGCCCGGCGGCGAGATCATCGAACTGGACCCGCCCAAGGTCTTCGCCTACCGCTGGGGCGAGGACGTGCTGCGCTGGGAGATCCTCCCCGAGGATGGCGGCTGCCGGCTGCTGTTCACGCACGCGCTGAGCCAGGCGCACGGCGGCGCGGCGGCCGCCGCTAGGAACGCCGCCGGCTGGGACGAGTGCCTCGCGGCCCTGACCGCCCGGCTCGACCAGCGCCTACCGTCACGCCAGGTGCCGATGCCGCACCGGATCGAGGACTACGTCGAGCGGTTCGGGCTCGGTCGTGGCGAGATCGTCGAGGGGTCGAACGGCTGGGTTCTGCGCTTCGTGCGCGACCTGGTCTGGAACCCGCCCGAGCGGGCCTGGGCCGCGCTGACCGGCGGGGCCGCGGTGGCGGTTGGGCAGCCACCGCCGTATTCGGTCACCGTCGACGGACTGGAGGCGGGCGCCGTCACCGCGGCCGCCGAGCCCAACCTGCTCGAGTACGACTGGCTGGACGGCGGCGCCCGGGCCGGCCGGGTGCGCTGGGAGATCACCGCCGACCCGCTCGCCGGCACCAGGCTCGTGCTGATCCAGACGGTGCCGTCGCGGCTGCCGCAGGTGCCGCCGGCCGTGCTGCCCGCCTGGCAGGAGCGGCTGAACCGGTACTTCGCCGACCTGTTCACCGACGGCCAGCCCGGTTGAGGCCGGTTCGAGGTGGCCGCCGGCCCGCGGGGCGCGCGTCGTACGGTGCGAGGGTGGACCGGATGGCTGGCTCGCCGACCGTGTACGGCGGAAGCGGCGACCCCGCCCGCAGCCTCGCGCTGCTGTGGCGTGACCGCCGGCCGCCGGCGCGCCGGCGCCGGGCCGAGCTCGACGTGGACCGGATCGTCGCGGCCGCCATCGCGATCGCCGACGCCGACGGGCTCGGCGCGCTGTCCATGCGGCGGGTGGCCGACCGGCTCGGCGCCGGCGTCATGTCCCTCTACACCTACGTGCCGGGCAAGGCCGAGCTGATCGACCTCATGTTCGACGCCGTATGTGACTCCGTCTGTGACGATGCCGGGTCCGATTCCGGCGGTCCGGGGGACTCCGGCGATGACTCCGGCGATGCCGGATGGCGCGGCCGGCTGGAGCGCATCGCGCGCGACCAGTGGACGCTCTACCACCGGCACCCGTGGCTGGTGCACCTCGCGTTCAACCGCCCGGTGCTCGGGCCGAACGCGATGGCCAGATACGAGCGCGAGCTCAGGGCGGTCGAGGGCATCGGCCTGACCGACCTCGAGATGGACTCGGTGATCAGCCTCGTCGCCGGTCACGTCGAGGGCGCGGCCCGGCGTTCCATCGAGATCCGGCAGGCGCAGCGGCGCACCGGGATGACCGACCAGCAGTGGTGGTCGGCGCACTCGCCGCTGCTGGCCGAGCTCGTCGATTCCGGCCGGTTCCCGACCGCGGCCAGGGTCGGCGCGGCCGCCGGGCGGGCGCACGGGTCGGCCTACGACCCCGGCCACGCCTTCGAGTTCGGGCTGCAGCGGGTGCTGGACGGCATCGAGATGCTTATCCAGGGCCGCCATGGCACCCCGTGAGCGTTACCGTGAGCGCTCATGAGACCGGACCGGTTCTATGTCGAGCTCGAGCGCCAGACCCGGCTGCTCGCCGGCGCCGTGCACGATGTGGATCTGTCCCGGCCGGTGCCGACGTGTCCGCAGTGGACGGTCGCGGACCTGGTCGATCACGTCGGGATCGGGCACCGCTGGGTCGCCGTGATGGTCGAGCGGCGGGCCAGCCGGCCGATCTCGAAGGCAGACGCCGATGACCGCGACATCCCCGGCGACCCGGACGCCAGGTCCGCCTGGCTGGTCGCCGGCGCCCGGCGGCTGGCCGGCGCGGTCCGGGACGCCGGCCCGGACACCACCGTGTGGACGTGGGCGCCGGTCAAGACGGCCGGGTTCTGGCTGCGCCGGATGCTGCACGACGAGCTTGTGCACCGGTTCGACGTGGAGCTGGCCGCCGGCCGCCTGGGCGACGTGGCGCCCGACCTGGCCGCCGATGGCGTGTCGGACCTGCTCGCCTGCATCGCCACGCTGTCACCGCCGGACAGCCGCAACCCGACCTTCGCGGGTCTCGCCGGCGCCGGAGAGACGCTGCAGCTGCAGGCGACGGACCCGGGCCTTGCCGGCGCCGGCGAGTGGCTGGTGGAGCGCACGCCCGCCGGGGTCACCTGGCGGCACGGGCAGGCGCCGGCCGATGTGACAGTCCGTGCGCCAGCGCGTGAGCTGCTGCTCGTGCTGAACCGCAGGCTCGACCCTGCCCGGCACGGCGTGACGGTCACCGGAGACGAGGCGCTGTTCTCGCACTGGCTGGAACACAGCAGGTTCTGACTC
>DASSUA010000496.1:0-8207 GCA_035707525.1 Pseudonocardiaceae bacterium | reverse complement strand
TCTGCCAGGTCGGCCCCCTGCCGCCTGTCGGCACACGCGGTGACTTCATTCGTACTATGGGTGTCGCCGGTTGGTTCAGGTTTGTCGCCTGGGGGCTGTCAACCGCTCTTGGCGTGGCTCGGGCGGCGGGAGGTGCTCATGAACGGGTTTGTGCCCATCGCGGACCGGTGACAGCCAGCCCACGGGCACCAGACCCTCCAGAACAGCGGCACCCAACGACGATCATGACGCCCCGGCAACCCGACAAAGGCACCCGCCCCTCCAGAAGAAGCGTCACACCCAACGTCGACTCGTGCCAGTCGGGCCGGTCCGCCGGGCTCCCCTGACCGATGGCATGCCCGCGGCCGGGTTCGGCGCTGCGCCGCCGGCCGGCGACCGTTTCGATCCGCAGGGGCGACAACTTCGTGATCAACACCCGGTCTCACCCACCGAACCCCGAGATCCTCACCCCCGGTGACCACGAGGGCTGGCACGTCGGCCCGGCCCGACCAGGACACCGCCGGTGCGCAACCCAGGCCCAGCTCAGCCACCGGCCAGCACCCACCGCGCCCGGCCCGGCCCGCCCACCAGCAGCCGGGCCCACTCGATTCTCGACACCCCCCGAAAACAGCCACCCGATCCCGGCGACGACACACCGTCACGCGGCGCCCGTGCCACGGCCACACCGGCAACGGGAACGGTTGACAGCAACAGCTGACCTGCCAGAGAACGGTCCCCCAGAAGAGCCACACGCCTCGGTGATCATGGGCGGGACTTGGGCCTACCTGGGCCGGTGGCAGCCACCGGCTGGCGGCACAGCGCTGAATCCCACCAACTGCCACCGCGCGGACGCCCTCAGCTACCCGGTGGCCATGGCCTGCCCTCACCATCGTCTTGGGCGTCAACCAGGCCTGCCGCCAGTAAGCGTCGTGTCGAGAGGGGATCGCCTTTACGCGACAACCACTGCGCGCCGACGTCTACTTAGGGTAGTTGTTGATCACCTTTGATGACCAAGGGTGACATCCGTGCTGGAAGTGATCTTCGCTGGCGCCTTTGCTCTGAGAGCCGGCTGGCATCGCATTGGGGTACAGGTCAGTGGCATCGCGGCTGGTCCAGTGCCGATGCCAGGTGGCACTCAGAGCAAAGGGGGCGGCCGGAATATCCGCGACCTCGGGTTATTACATTCAGTAGTTGTCGATCAATAGTTGTTGCGTTGGGTAATAGAAGCAGCTCAGGCGGGGCGGCTGCCGTCGGTTGAGGGCGACGTCAATCCTCGATGGCGAAGGGCGCTAGTCGGCTATTACCGCGCCGGCGGTCTGTCCCAGGCGCGATGGCACGGCTGGTCCGCGATCTCGGGTGGAGACCCACAGCGCGGCCGTCGCGATGACCACGGATGCCGCGCCGAGCACGTGCAGCGAGACGAGCACCTCCGGCAGCCCGGTCCAGTACTGCACCAGTCCGAGGGTGCCCTGGGCGGCGACGACCGCGAGCAGGATCACGTAGCGGCGCCATGCGGAGGTGTGCCGCCGGTTCTCCCGCCACAGTGCCACACCGAGAGCCAGCAGTGTGGCGCCGAAGGCGTACAGCAGCCCGGCGTGCATCTTCGCCAGCAACTCGATGTCCATGTCGAGCCGGGGGGTTTCGGCGTCGCCGGCGTGCGGGCCGGCGGCGGTCACGAGCGTGCCGGCGAACAGCAGCGGCGCAAGCAGCCCAACCGCGACCATCAACAGCCGCCGGGCCATGCGGCCGATTACCGGCCTGGGTGGCCCGTCGCCCTCGGATACCGCCCGCACCAGCATCACGGCCAGCCAGACCAGCACCATGGACAGCAGCAGGTGGATCGACACCGACCACCAGGCCAGGTCGACGTACACGGTCATCCCGCCGATGACGCCCTGCACGGCGACCCCGATCGGCATGGCGGCGGCGAGTGCGACGACCCGCCGGCGCCGCGGCTCGGCGAGCAGCATGACCGCGAAGCACGCGACGGCGACGATGCCGACCACGACGGTCATCAGCCGGTTGCCGAACTCGACCCACTGGTGCAGCCAGGCCACCTCGGCGCGAGGATCGGGCACCCAGCTTTCCTCGAAGCATCCCGGCCAGTCCGGGCAGCCGAGCCCGGATCCGGTGACCCGCACGACCGACCCGGTCACCGCGATCGCGGCCTGCGCCGCGACGGCTGCCATGGCGACGCCGCGCTGGAGCCGTAGCCCCGGTGGGCGCGGAATCCAAGCGAGCCTACGGAGGGCCGCCGGCGAGAAACGATTCCGCCGGTAGGGCAGCGGGTCGGGCATGCCGCTCATGGTAAAAGCAGGTGGGGCACGTGATCGTCAACGGGTGGTCACGAAAGCCGCAACGAACGCGCCGCCGCCGCGGCCGCCACGACCGCCCAACCCGCGAGCACGCACACCACCGTCCAACCGGGAGGCTCCCCGTCCAGCAGCACCCGGTGCAGCCCGCCGGCGAGCGCCCCGGACGGCAGGTACGGGACGACATCGCCGAGCCAGCCTGGCAGGTGGGCGGCGGTGACCACGATCCCGCCGGCGACCAGCAGCACGAACCAGAGCGCGTTGGCCAGGGCAAGCACCACCTCGGCGCGCAGCGCGCCGCCGAGCAGGACGCCGAGCGCCCCGAAGGCCAGCGTGCCGAGCAGCACGACCGCGACCGCCCACGGCAGCCCGCCGGGAGCGGGTCGCCAGCCGAGCAGCAGGGCGACCACCGACAGCAGGGCAAGCTGAAGCACCACGACGCCGAGCAGGGCGATGAGCCGCCCGGCCACGATCGCCCAGCCGGGCAGCGCGGTCGCCGCGAGCCGCTTGAGGACGCCGTAGCGGCGGTCGAAGCCGAGCGCGATCGCCTGGCCGGTGAACGCCGAGGACATGACGGCGAGCGCGAGCACGCGGGGGGTCACCTCGTCCACCCGGGCCACCCCGTCCGGCACCGGCAGCAGCTGCAGGGTGCTCAGGCCGATCAGCAGCGCCAGCGGGATGAGCAGCACCAGCAGCAGCTGCTCGGCGTTGCGCACGGTCACCAGGAACTCGGTGCGGGCGTGCGTGGCGAGCATCCGGTGCGCCGGGGCGGCGCCCGGGCGGGGGGCGAACAGGCCTGGTTCGAACGAGGTCACGAGCGCAGCTCCCGGCCGGTGAGATCGAGGAAGACGTCCTCCAGGCTGCGGTCGCTGACCTGGAGGTAGTCGGGGAGCACGCCGCTTGCGGCGCACCATGAGGTGACCGCGGCGAGCACGTGCGGGTCGACCGGGCCGTGCACCAGGTACTGCCCGGCGCTCGGCTCGTCCACGCGGTAGCCGTCGGGCAGCGCGGCGGTCACCTCGTCGACGGGAAGCCCGGGCGTGGCGCGAAAGCGCAGCTGGCGCCCGCCCTGGGCCCTGGTCAGCTGCTGCGGGCTGCCCTCGGCGACCAGCCGGCCGTGGTCGATGATCACGACGTGGTCGGCGAGCGCGTCGGCCTCGTCCAGCAGGTGCGTGCTGAGCAGCACGCTGACCCCGTCGGCGCGCAGCGCGCGGATCAGCTCCCACACCAGGCGGCGGCCCTGCGGGTCGAGGCCCGCGGTCGGCTCGTCGAGGAAGACCAGCTCCGGCCGGCCGACCACGGCGCAGGCCAGGGCCAGCCGCTGCTGCTGGCCGCCCGACAGGCGCTTGTAGGGCACCCTGGCCGCCGCCGAGAGGCCCAGCACGTCGAGCAGCCAACCCGGGTCCAGCGGCGTGGCGGCGCACGCCGCGACCAGCCGCAGCATCTCGCCGGCGCGCACGCTGGGGTAGGCGCCGCCGCCCTGCAGCATCACCCCGACGCGTGGCCGCAGCGTGTCGGCGTCGCGCCACGGATCCCGGCCGAGCACCCGCACCTCGCCGCCGTCGGGTCGCCGGTAGCCCTCACACACCTCGACGGTCGTGGTCTTGCCGGCGCCGTTCGGGCCCAGCAGCGCGAGCACCTGGCCGCGCTGCAGCCGCAGGTCAAGGTGGTCGACGGCGGTGCGCGCACCGTAGGACTTGACCAGGCCGCGCAACTCGACCGCCGGGCTGCTCACGGGACGTCAGCCTACGGCCGCGCGGGTTGCGCGCTCCTGGCCGGCAGCTTGCCGCGCACCCAGGTCAGCGTCACCGCCAGCATCACCGCGGCCGCCAGCACCGCCTGCAGCAGCACGAACCAGCGCAGGTAGAAGTCCTGCCCGGTGGGCGGCACCAGCACCGCGAGCGCGACCGACAGCGCCACCGCCGCCCGCCGGTAGCCGCGCGAGGTGTCCGAGGCCGCCAGCGGGATGGCCGCCCACAGCAGGTACCAGGGGTGCACCACCGGCCCGAGGATCACGACGGCGCCCAGCCCCACGCCGAGCCCGGTGAGCGCGTCGATCTGGCCGTGCCAGCACCGCCACAGCAGCCACAGGCAGATCCCGGCGCCGGCGGCGAGCCCGGCGGCCCTGGTGAGCTCCATGACCGAGTCGGTGTGGTCGCCGAGCCCGAGCATGATCCCGATGTTGCCGCCGAGCTGGCCGAGGTCGGTGATCGGCGACAGCCAGATGCGCACGACGTTCGGGGTGCCCAGCGCGCCGACCCAGCCGAAGCCGAGCCCCGTGCCGAGCCCGACCACGAGCGTCACCGCCGCCGCCACGGCCACCATCAGGCCGGCGGTCCTGGCGAGGTCGGCCGGCCGGCCGCCCCAGCGCCTCGCGACCAGCAGGCCGAGGAAGCCGAGGGCGAGCGCGGCCGGCACCTTCACCAGCGCGGCCAGCGTGATCACCGCCGCGCCCAGCACGACCGAGCGGCCCAGCGCCAGTTCGAGCCCGGCGAGCATCAGGCCGACCATCAGCGCCTCGTTGTGGATGCCGCTCACCAGATGGAACAGCACCAGCGGGTTGGCCGCCCCTAGCCACAGCGCGGCCACCGGGTCGGCCCCGAACCGGCGGGCCAGCCGCGGCAGGGCCCAGACGATCAGCGCCAGGCCGGCGAGCGCGAGCAGCCGGTGCAGCAGCACGCTCACCACGACGTTCTCCCCGGCGATCGCGGTGATGCCGCGCCCGAGGCCGAGGAACAGCGGCCCGTACGGGGCCGGGGTGTTGCGCCACAGGGTCGGGATGCTTCGGGTCAGCGGGTCGCCGACGCCGAGGGCGTCCGCCACGCCGACCTCGTACGGGTCGAAGCCCCTGGCCACCATCGCGCTCTGCGCCAGGTAGCTGTAGACGTCCTTGGAGAACAGCGGCGGCGCGAGGACCAGCGGCGCCGCCCACATCGCGACCGTGCGGTCGAGCTGGCTGCGCGACAGCATCCGGGCCCGCCCGGGCACGGCGAGCCGGCCGAGCCACAGCCAGGCCAGCACGACCATGCCGATCCCGGCGCAGATGCACGCGAGCGACACGGTGTAGTTGCGGGCCGGCAGGCCGAGCAGACGCAGCCCGAGAACCGGGTTGTTGACCGGGTTGGCCCCGGCGCCAAGCGCCCCGATCGCCATCAGCAGGGCGCCCACCGTGCCGAACCGCCGGACCACGTTGAGCTGCCGGACCTCGTGCGCGTCCAGCCGCGGGACCGGCTGCCGCCGGCGGTAGGACCACGGCGGCGCGGCGGGCGGGCTGCCCGCCCGGCCGATCACCCACCCCGCCACCACGGCGGGAAGCCTAGCCCTGGTGCCCGCCCCGTGAGATGTGTCACCGCACTGCTGAAGGGGCCACTTTGATCTGGGCGCCGAAATACGCAAGACTAGTGTTGTGAAAATGTCGGATCTGGCCAGCGGGCCGGCTTTCGGGCACCTTCCCGGTGGGGGTACCCGGGAGCAGGTCGCGCGCCTGGTCCTGGAAGAGGGTCCGATCACCGCCGCGACCATCGCCGAGCGGCTCGGTCTGAGCCCGGCCGCCGTGCGCCGGCATCTCGACGCGCTGCTGGCCGACGGCGAGGCGACCACCAGGAGCGCACCGCGCGGCCCGCGCGGCCGCGGGCGCCCGGCCAAGCTGTTCCTGCTCACCGAGGCCGGCCGGGCCCGGTTCGGGCACGCCTATGACGACCTCGCGGTCGCCGCGCTGCGCTTTCTCGCCGAGACCGGCGGCGACGAGGCGATCCGCGCGTTCGCCCGGCGGCGGATGGCCGCGCTCGTGGACCGGCAGCGGGCGGCGATCATGGCGGCCAGCGCGACCGGCGAGCGGGCCGAGGCGCTGGCCGACGTGCTGACCCGGGAGGGCTACGCGGCGTCGGCCCGATCGATCACCGTGCGCGGCGCGGCCGCCGGCGCGCAGCTCTGCCAGCACCACTGCCCGGTCGCCCACGTGGCCGCCGAGTTCCCCCAGCTGTGCGAGGTCGAGACGGCCACGTTCGCCGAACTGCTCGGCACCCACGTGCAGCGGCTGGCCACGATCGCCCGCGGCGACGCCGTGTGCACGACCCACATCCCGAACCCCACCACCTCATCGAGGACTGAAGGAGCGCCCGCATGACCACCGAGCTGACGCAGTCGGCCCAGCCGGCCCCGCCGCCGGCCCAGCCGGCCCAGTCGGCCCCGCCGCTGAGCCAGGAGGAGACGCTGGCCAGCCTCGGCCGTTACCAGTTCGGCTGGGCGGATGCCGACACCGCCGGCGCCGGCGCTCGCCGGGGCCTGGACGAGGCCGTCGTGCGCGACATCTCAGCGCTCAAGAACGAGCCGGAGTGGATGCTGGCCTCGCGGCTCAAGGCGCTGAGCCTGTTCGAGCGCAAGCCGATGCCCAACTGGGGCGCCGACCTGTCCGGCATCCACTTCGACAAGATCAAGTACTTCGTGCGCTCGACCGAGAAGCAGGCGGCCACCTGGGACGACCTGCCCGCCGACATCAAGAACACCTACGACAAGCTGGGCATCCCGGAGGCGGAGAAGCAGCGCCTGGTGGCCGGGGTCGCCGCGCAGTACGAGTCGGAGGTCGTCTACCACAAGATCCGCGAGGACCTCGAGGTCCAGGGCGTGGTCTTCCTGGACACCGACACCGGGCTGCGCGAGCATCCGGAGCTGTTCGGAGAGTACTTCGGCTCGGTGATCCCGCACGGGGACAACAAGTTCTCCGCGCTCAACGGCGCCGTCTGGTCCGGCGGCAGCTTCATCTACGTGCCGCCCGGCGTGCACGTCGACATCCCGCTGCAGGCCTACTTCCGGATCAACACCGAGAACATGGGCCAGTTCGAGCGGACGCTGATCATCGTCGACGAGGGCGCGTACGTGCATTACGTCGAGGGCTGCACCGCGCCGATCTACTCGTCCGACTCGCTGCACAGCGCCGTCGTGGAGATCGTCGTCAAGCGCAATGCCAGGTGCCGGTACACCACAATCCAGAATTGGTCAAACAATGTCTACAACCTGGTAACCAAACGAGCCAAGGCTGAGCAGGGCGCAACCATGGAGTGGATCGATGGAAACATCGGCTCCAAGGTGACGATGAAATACCCATCGGTGTTCCTGATGGGCGAGCACGCCAAGGGCGAGGTGCTCTCGGTCGCGTTCGCCGGCGAAGGCCAGCACCAGGACGCTGGCGCCAAGATGGTGCATCTGGCGCCGCACACGTCCTCGACGATCGTGTCCAAGTCCGTCGCACGAGGAGGGGGCCGCACTTCCTATCGCGGGCTCGTGCGGGTCAACCGCAACGCGCACCACAGCCGCTCCACCGTCAAGTGCGACGCGCTATTGGTCGACACGATCAGCCGCAGTGACACCTACCCCTACGTCGACGTCCGCACCGACGACGTCGCGATGGGCCACGAGGCGACCGTGTCCAAGGTAAGCGAGGACCAGCTGTTCTACCTGATGTCGCGTGGCCTGACCGAGGACGAGGCGATGGCCATGGTGGTGCGCGGCTTCGTCGAGCCGATCGCCAGGGAACTGCCAATGGAGTACGCGCTCGAGCTCAACCGGCTGATCGAGCTGCAGATGGAAGGGGCTGTCGGCTGACATGTCGGTTGTCGATCACACCGAGCGCGAGGTGCCGGCCGTGGTACCGATGCGGTCAGTGCCGATGCGGTCAGTGCCGATGCGGTCTGTGCCGATGGGGTCCCGCGGCGAGCGGTTCACCTCGTTCGACGTCGAGGCCTTCGAGGTGCCGACCGGGCGCGAGGAGGACTGGCGGTTCACCCCGCTGCGCCGCCTGCGCGGCCTGCACTCGGGCGCCGAGCGCACCGGCACGGCCACCGTCGAGGTCGACGCGCCGGAGCAGGTGAGCGTGGACACCGCCGCCCGTGGCGACGAGCGGCTCGGCGTGGCCGGCTC
>DASSUA010000495.1:0-5136 GCA_035707525.1 Pseudonocardiaceae bacterium | reverse complement strand
GGACGACACGCCGAAGGAAATGGACGAGACGCGTACCGAAACGTGCAACATGCGTACCGAAACGGACGACACGCGTTACGGGACGGGCGACACGCCGAGAAGGGGGGTTAGGTGGCGTCGTCGTAGCGGGGGCGGTCGGCGGGTTGGATGGGCTCGAGGGGCTGGGCGGGCTCTACCGGGTCGGGGTCCAGGTCGATGGGTGAGGCCTCGTCGTCGGAGAGGTGCTCCCAGCCCTCCTCGGCCTGGCGGCGGGCCTTGGCCCGGTCCTGGATGCGGCACACGACCAGGGCGCCCAGGAACAGCACGGTGAGCGCGCCGGCGAGGGCGAGCATCGAGATCGGGTCCTGGCTCGGGGTGGCGACGGCGGCGAAGATGAACAGCCCGAAGATGATGCCGCGGGTCCAGTGTCGCAGCTTGGCGTAGGAGACCACGCCGGCCCGGTTGAGCATGATGACCAGCACCGGCAGCTCGAAGCTGACACCGAAGATCAGCAGCATCGCCATGATGAAGCTGAAGTACCGGTCACCGGTGAGCGCCGTGATCACCTGCCCGCCACCGAAGCCCAGCAGCACCTCCAGACCCTTGGCCACGACCAGGTAGGCCAGCACCGCGCCGCCGGCGAACAGCACGGCGGCGCTGCCCACGAACGCCAGCGCGTAGCGGCGCTCCTTCTCGTAGAGGCCCGGGGTGATGAACGCCCACAGCTGGTAGAGCCATATCGGCGCGGCGAACACGGCCCCGGCGCACAGCCCGACCTTGAGCTGGAGCATGAACGCCTCGAACGGCGCGGTCGCCAGCAGCGTGCAGCTGCCGTCCTCGGTGAGGACCGCGCGCCGGTCCGCCGGCAACGAGCAGTACGGGGCGGTCAGAATCTCGCCCAGGCTCGGAAGGCCGAACGGACCGTACTGGAACCACACGAAGCCCGCGATGCCACCGGCGAGGACCGCGAGGATCGCGACCGTGAGCCGATGCCGCAGCTCGTAGATGTGCTCGATCAGCGTCATCGTGCCGTCGGGATTGTGCCGGCGGCCGTAACGACGCCGCCCGTTCGTGCGCCGGAACGGGTTGCCTACCACGGATTCGACCTGACTTCGAACGCGGCCCGAGGGTGATCAGCGAGCGTCGTTGCGGCCCTGGGTCTGCTCCAGCGGCGGCGCCACCTGCGGACCCTGCTGCGGAGGCTGCGCCGACTGCGCGGGCGGCAGCGCCTGCGACGGCTTCTGGGTCGGCTGCTCGTCGTCGGAGTCTTCCCGCAAGCCCTTGGTCTCGGCCTTGAAGATCCGCATCGAACGGCCGAGGGCGCGCGCCGTGGCCGGCAGCCGGCTGGCGCCGAACAGCAACACGATCACCAGCGCGATGATGATCAGCTCGGGCGGTCCAAGGTTACCCATTGCGCTCCTCCGTCTCCCCCTGGCTGCCGATCCTACCCGCCGCCTGTTCGCCGTCGGGGTACCGAACCTGATGCAGCTGCTCGCGTGCTTGGTCACGGCCAGCCTGCAACAGCCCGGCCTCCGCGTCCAGCCGCTCCCGGTACTCCGAAAGCGCGACCCGGAACCGCCTGACCGGTCCGAGCAGCGCCCCAATCATGACCACCAGCAGCAACAGCGAGGCTCCGGCGATGATCAGAGCGGGCAGGTACGCCACGCGATGATCGTAACCGTGACGGCGGTCGGCCCAACGCGCGGCGCCTGTCTAGCTGCGCACCGCGGCGGTCGTCATTCGCCGCACCGCGGCGGTCTTCATTCGCCGCACCGCGGCGGTGGCGGCGTGGCGAACCGCGGCGGCGAGCTCGGCCGGCTCCTCGACGGTGACCTCGCCGCCGAGCCCGAGCAGCAGCCTCTGCATCCAGTCGTGATCGGCGTAGCGCATGCGTACCCGGGCGCCGCCCCCGGGCAGCTCGGTGAGTTCGTCGACCGGGTAGTACTCGGCCACCCAGGCCGCCTCCGGGCTCAGCAGCAGGACCGCGGTGCGCTGGTCGGGTGCGGGCCGGAACAGGCCGGCCGAGACATCGGTCGGCCTGGCGTGTGGCGGCGGGTTCGACGGCTGGTCCAGCACGGTGACGGCATCGATGCGGTCGAGCCGGAACAACCGCACGCCCTCGGCCCGGCGGCACCAGGCCTCCAGGTAGCCGCGCCCCTCGACCAGCAGCAGCCGCATCGGGTCCACGGTGCGGTCGCTGACCGCGTCCCGGGAGGCGGTGTAGTAGCGCAGCCGCAGTGCCCGGCGGTGGTCCAGCGCGTCGCGCACGGCGGTCGCGGCGGCCTCCTCGCGGGTCGCCAGACCGACGACGAACCCGGCCTGACCGCCAGGCTCCGCCATGCCGGCCGCGGATTCGATCTTGGCCAGGGCGCGTTGCACGGCGTCGGTGTCGACCATGCCGGGCGTGTCGGCGAGCGCGCGCAGAGCGACCACGAGCGCGGTCGCCTCGGCCGCCGACAGCCGCAGCGGCCGGCTCATGCCCGCGTCGAACGTGACGGTCACGGTGTTGGAGTCGAACGACAGGTCGATCAGGTCACCGGGACCGTAACCGGGCAGGCCGCACATCCACAGCAGCTCCAGGTCGCGTCGCAGCTGCCTTGCGCTGACGCCGAAGTCGGCCGCGGCCTCGTCGATCCGGATACCGGGCCGGGCCAGCAGGTACGGCACGAGCGCGAGTAGCCGCGGCAGCCGGTCGGTGACCGCCGAGCCGCTCACCGCGCCGCTCCGCCGGCGTTCGCGGCGGCCACCGCGGCCCCGTCACCGGCCACCGACTCACCGGCCACCGACTCACCGGCCACCGAGTCACCAGCTACTGAGTCACCAGCCGCGGACGTCAGCCGCGCCAGCACCGCCGAGCGCAGCGACTCGGGCGCCAGCACCACCGCGTCCGCGCCATGCCCGGTGATCCAGCGCGCCGCGGTGTCCAGGTGCAGCAGGTCGATCTCCACCAGGTCGCCGGGCACCCCGTCGATCGTGCGCTGCCCGACGACCCGCGCCCGCCGGCGCAGCCCCTGGGCCTGCCCGGCGGCCAGCCACAGGGTCGCGGTCGTAGCCGAGTGCGGCACGTCCGAGGAGCCGTACACATAACTGAGCAGATCGACATCCTCGGGCCGGCGCACGGCACCGGCCGGCCCCACCGTGGCGACGTCGCCGACGATGCGGCTGAGCCGGAAGCAGCGGGTGTCGTGCCGGTCCCGATCGTGACCGACCACGTACCAGCGGCCCCGCCAGGACACCACGCCCCACGGCTCCAAGGTGCGCAGCTGGGGCCGCTCGCCCGGGTGTTTGCGGTAGGCGAAGCGCACGACCCGGCCGTCCTGCACGGCGGAAAGCAGCGGCCCGAACGCGGGACCCGCGGCGCGTACCCGCGGCTGCACGGCGGCGGCGTCCTCGTCGTGCACGTCCACTCCGGCGGCGCGCAGCTTGACCAGCGCGCCGTGGGCGGCGCCGGCCAGGTCGGGCGAGTCCCAGAGCCGGGCCGCGAGCGCCACCGCGGCCGCTTCGTCCGGCTCCAGGTCGATGTCGGGCAGCTCGTAGTCGCGCCGGGCGATGCGGTAGCCGTCCACCGTGTCGAACGCCGAGTTGCGCCCGGTCTCCAGCGGTACGCCCAGGTCGCGCAGCTCGCTCTTGTCGCGCTCGAACATGCGGAAGAACGCCTCGTCGCTCGGCGAGTCGGCGTAGCCGGGCACGATGGTCCTGACCTTCTCCGCGCTCAGGTACTGCCTGGTCGACAGCAGGCACAGGACCAGGTTCACCAATCGCTCGGCACGCGCGGTGGACACGTTCCGCAGCCTATCCTGCGTGCCTTCGCCGCACGGCCGACTCGCTCGGCAGGCGCCTCAGCCCGGCCCCAGCGCTGATCACAGCGAGGCGATCAGCCGCTCCACCCGCTCGTCGACCGCGCGGAACGGGTCCTTGCACAGCACGGTGCGCTGGGCCTGGTCGTTGAGCTTGAGGTGGACCCAGTCGACGGTGAAGTCGCGACCGGCGGACTGGGCCGCGGCGATGAAGTCGCCGCGCAGCTTCGCCCGGGTGGTCTGCGGCGGGGTGTCCTTGGCGGCCTCGATCTCGCCGTCGTCGGTCACCCGGTCCACCAGGCCCTTGCGCTGCAGCAGGTCGAACACGCCGCGCCCGCGCCGGATGTCGTGGTAGGCCAGGTCGAGCTGGGCGATTCGCGGGCTCGACAGCTCCAGGTCGTGCTTGCGCTGGTAGCGCTCCAGCAGCTTGAGCTTGATCGCCCAGTCCACCTCGCGGTCGATCAGCGTCAGATCCTGCTTGGTCACCGCGTCCAGGGTGCGGCCCCACAGCTCGAGGACGCGGTCGGTGATCGGGTCGCTGCCGCGCCGCTCGACGTGTTCGACGGCGCGCGCGTAGTACTCGCGCTGCACGTCCAGGGCGCTCGCCTCCCGGCCGCCGGCCAGCCGCACCGGCCGCCGGCCGCTCAGGTCGTGGCTGATCTCCCGGATCGCGCGGATCGGGTTGTCGAGCGTGAAGTCGCGGAAGTGCACGCCGGTCTCGACCATCTCCAGGACCAGGTTGGCCGTGCCCACCTTGAGCAGCGTGGACACCTCGGACATGTTGGAGTCGCCGACGATCACGTGCAGCCGGCGGTAGCGCTCGGCGTCGGCGTGCGGCTCGTCGCGGGTGTTGATGATCGGCCGGGACCGGGTGGTGGCCGACGAGACGCCCTCCCAGATGTGCTCGGCGCGCTGGGACAGGCAGTACACGGCGCCGCGCGGGGTCTGCAGCACCTTGCCGGCGCCGCAGATGAGCTGGCGGGTCACCAGGAACGGCAGGAGCACGTCCGCGATCCGCGAGAACTCACCCGCCCGGGTGACCAGGTAGTTCTCGTGGCAACCGTAGGAGTTGCCGGCCGAGTCGGTGTTGTTCTTGAACAGGAAGATGTCCCCGCCGATGCCCTCGTCGACGAGCCGGCGCTCGGCGTCGACCAGCAGGTCCTCCAGGATCCGCTCGCCGGCCTTGTCGTGCGCGACCAGCTGCGCCAGCGAGTCGCACTCGGCGGTGGCGTACTCGGGGTGGCTGCCCACGTCCAGGTAGAGACGCGCGCCGTTGCGGAGGAAGACGTTACTCGATCGGCCCCAGGACACCACTCGCCGGAACAGGTACCGAGCCACCTCGTCCGGCGACAGCCTGCGC
>DASSUA010000494.1:0-3109 GCA_035707525.1 Pseudonocardiaceae bacterium | reverse complement strand
TGCCGCTCCGGGACGCGAACCGGGGTGCGGCTGCCGGGCAGCGCATCCTCGGCGGTCACCATCGAAGTCTTGTGCCGACCGAACAACGCCATGTCGACGAGGGTACGCCGCCGGAAGCCGCCGGCCGGCGGGCCAACGGGTGGGAGGGCTCGATTAAAGGGCCGGACGGCCGTAGTCGCGGATCGCGGCGGTCAGAAACCGGGTCGGGCCGGCCTCGACTGCGTCCGGGTCGAAGCTCCAGGCAAACAGCCCGGCGGCGACCAGCTCGCCAAGGGTGGCCTCGTCGAGCAGTTTCCGCACGTCGGCATTGATGACCCTGGGCGGGCTACCTTCGGGGCCGTACCAGGACAGCATCACGGGGCCGTAGGCGCCGAGGATGCGGACCATCGCCGCCACGTCGGCGGCGTTGTCCCCCCTCGGTTCGACGACGGTGACGCTGGAGAAGTCCGACCAGCTCAGCACTTCGCGGAAGTACTGGATCATCGACCTCCCGCCGCCGGCGAGCGGGTCGTCCGAGCGTGCGAGGCCGGCACCGAATCCGAGGGAGACCAGGGCGTTCGGTGCGGTCCGGTGGAACAGCTCGCGGATGGCCACGTACCTGGCCTTGATCACCTTGTAGTAGGCGATGGTCTGCGCGTCGGGCTTGAAGCCGGCCGGGTTGCAGGCATAGGTGTGCACCTGGTCGAAGAGCGTGACGAACAGCGGGGGCGATTGGGCAAGGCCGGCGAACACGTCGGCAAGCTGGCGCATCTGGTCGAAGAACTCGTCGGTTGTCGGGCTCGGCCGGCCGCAGGCCTCGCCGAACTTGGTTTCGAAGGCGGTGGGCGGGTCCGTCACGGTAATGATCAAGTGCAGGGCGAAGCCGTCGGCGTAGGCCCGCTTGACGGTCTCGCCCTTCCAGGCCAGCAGCCGCGGCAGATCGTCGGGACCGCGGTACCAGGTCGATAGCAACCTGGTCGGAGTGCTCGCGAGCAGCTCGTGACGTTCGGCGTTGTCGACCGGCTCGCCGAGACCGAACAGCAGTTTCGGCGCGGCCGGGTCGGGCGCCGGATGCCGTGGCACGGCGCGCTTCGGCGCGACGGTGGGCTGGGTCGGCACCGGGGCCGCGGCCGTCGAGCCGGTGGACTCCGGCTTGGCGGCGCCGAGCAACGGGCTGTTGCGGGTATCGAGCACCGCCACCGCGCCAACCGCGGCCAACACGACAACGACCGCCCCGGCCACCGCGGCGCGGCGGCGCCAGCGGGGCTTGCGCTGCGATCTCATGCGCCAGTGCGACCAGGGTTCCAGGGTTTTGTCGGGAACTGGCTGCTGCACGTCGGGCGGTGGTCCCAGCCGCAGAACCACCGTCTGCTCGGGCTCCGGCCCGGGTTCGGCGACCGGCCGATGCTGCTGGGCCTCGCGTGCCTGCTGGTAACTGTCCAGCGCCTCGTCCCGAAGGGCCCGTAACCGGTCCGCCTCGGCCCGGACGAGCTCGTGACCGAGTTGACCGTACGGCTCACCGCGCCACAGCTCCAGGGCCTGCGCCAACCGGCTCACCGCCGTAGTCGACGTGCCGGCGGCCAAGGCCGCCTGGCCCTGCCGGATCAGATCTTCGAACACGGCCGAGTCCAGCTCGGCACGCTCCAGGTTGAGCCGGTACCCGCCGGGGCGGCTGTTGATTCGCGGCGAGCCGTCGAGCGCGCGCGGCAGTACCTGGCGCAACTGGTGCACGTAGGCCTTGACGTTCCCCTTCGCCGAAGCAGGCGGATCTTGCGGCCACAGCGCCCGCACGACACTGTCCGCGTCAACCCATGCATTCGCCCGCTGCAACAGCACGGCCAGTAACCGCTGCTGACTATCCGGCCCCGGATCGGCAGACTCTTCAATCTGCAGCGGGCCAAGGACTCGAAACAACAATTGCCGCCTCCACACACCTGGCGTATCGGGGATGCTACACAGCGCTTCCAAGATCGCCTGACCTGCTTCTACGTTGAGGCCGCACTTGGGGTGCTTGTGTTCCGCAGGTGCAACTGAAGCTCCCCGAGTGCGGCAAACGGGGGCTACGGCCAGCTACGGCCGCCCCCCAGGGCCGGGTCTGGCGGCCTTCCTACACTGGCTCGGCCGGCGAGGTCCGGCCGACAGGTGACGAGGGGAGGCGGCGAGGTGACAAGTACGGTGCGGGCGACGGAATCGCAGCCTGACACCGGTCCGGTGGCCGCGGTCGACGTCAGCGTTCTCGTGCCGGTGAAGGACGAGGAGGCGACCCTGCGAGCGCTCGCGGCCGAGCTGACCGACGCGCTCGGCTCCGACCTCACCTACGAGGTGATCTTCGTCGACGACGGGAGCACCGACGGCAGCTGGCCGGCGATGTGCGAGCTGGCCGCGACGAACCCGCTCGTACGGGCGGTGCGGTTGCGGCGCAACTTCGGCAAGTCGGCGGCGCTGGCCGCGGCCGTCGCCGAGGCGCGTGGAGAGTACGTGGTGACGCTCGACGCCGACCTGCAGGACGACCCGGCAGAGGTCCTGCGGCTGCTCGCCGAGCTGAGCTCGGGCGCCGACCTGGTGGTCGGGCACAAGAGCGAGCGCAAGGACCCGCTGTCCAAGCGGCTGCCGTCGAAGGTGTTCAACAAGGTGACCGGGATGATCACCGGGCTGCCGCTCAACGACCACAACTGCGGCCTGAAAGCCGCGCGTGCCGAGGTGTACCGGCACGTTCCGCTGTACGGCGAGCTGCACCGGTACATCCCGGCGCTGGCACACCAGCTCGGGTTCCGGGTCGTGGAGCTGGCCGTGAACCACCGGCCGCGGCTGCACGGCCGGTCGAAGTACGGCCTCGAACGCTACCTGCGGGGGGCGCTCGACCTGCTGACGGTGGTGGCGCTGACCAGGTACGGGCGCCGGCCGGGCCACCTGTTCGGCGGGCTGGGCGCGCTGTCCGGGCTGGTGGGCACGATGATCCTGCTCTACCTGACGGGAGTGTGGTTATTCACCGACAATTCGATCGGCACCCGGCCACTGCTGACGCTCGGCGTGCTGCTGGAGATTCTGGCCGTGCAGCTGGTGAGCCTCGGCCTGATCGCCGAGCTGATCCTGGCGAGGACGCTGCAGAACGAGGAGGCCAGCCGGCACG
>DASSUA010000493.1:0-6021 GCA_035707525.1 Pseudonocardiaceae bacterium | reverse complement strand
GGGTGACCACCGTGATCGTCCAGGTCGGCGCCAACGACGAACCGGCGTTCGCGGACACCGTGCTCGACTGCGTCGGCGCCTGGATCAACTTCTTCGGCCCGTCGTGCTCGAGCTGGCTCAGCGGCCAGTGGCCGACCCGGGTCGCGGCGATGGCGCCACGGGTCGAGGTCGCGGTGAATGACGTGCGGTCGGCGATGAGCCAGGCCGGGTACGCGGTCGGTTCGTACAACCTCGTGCTGGCCTCGTACGCCTCGCCGTTCACCGAGTACATGAACTCGCTGACGCACGGTCCGGACGGTTGCCCGATCCGGATCGCCGACGCCCGCTGGGGCCGCACCAGCGCGGTGCCGCAGCTGTCGCAGGCGCTTCGCGGGGTGGCCACCCGCACCGGCGTGAAGTTCCTCGACCTGTCCCGCGCGACCGAGGGCAAAGAAGCCTGCAGCAACTACAGCAGCAGCTCCACCGGGGAATGGCAGCGCCGCGTCACCGTCGACCCGTTCGCCTGGTGGTACGGCGGCCTGGACGCCATCGGCATCCACACCGCGCAGGAGTCGTTCCACCCCAACGCGACCGGCCACGCCCAGTTCGGCCGGTGCCTGACCGAGTTCATCAACTCCGGCCTCGCCACCGCCCGCTGCCTGCGTGGCTCCGACGGCAACCTGCACCCGGTCATCTGACCAATCCCGCCGCCGGCCTCGCCGCCACTTGGGGAGCTTCTGTTCCAGATGTGGAACTGAAGCTCCCCAAGTGGCGCGTTGCGACGGGGTCAGCCCAGGGTGATGCGGTCTTGCGGCCCCGGGGCGACGGGGGAGTTGGCCTCGAAGTAGCGCACCAGGGCGTCGAGGTCGACGTCGCCGCCGAGGCGGTTGATGCCCTGCCGCAGGACGGTGTAGTTGTCACCGCCGTCGGCGAGGAAGTTGTTCACGGTCACCCGGTAGGACGCCGCCGGGTCGAGCGCGACGCCGTTGATCTTGATGTCGGTGACGCGGCCGTCCGGGCCCGCGGCCGCCAGCCGGGTGTAGTTGAGCGTGTGCGACACCTGCAGGATGCCGATGCCGCCGGTGAACTGCTGCTCGAGCACCGCGTCGAGCTGGGCGCCGGTCAGCGTCATCGTCACCAGGCTGTTGCCGAACGGCTGCACGGAGAACGCCTCGCCATAGGTGACCGGGCCCGCGTCGAGGTCGGCGCGGATGCCGCCGGCGTTCATCAGCGCCAGCTGCGCGCCGCCCAGGTCGGCCGGAGCGGTCGCGGCGAGCTGCGCGTCCGCGATCACGTCCCCGAGCGCGGACTCGCCGGCGGCGTTGGGGGCGCGCAGGATCGGGGCGGTGGTCGAACCGATCTGCCGGTTGGCCAGCGGCGCCGACAGCGTGCGGTACTTGTCGACCAGCGCGGTCAGGTCGGCGGCCCGCGGCACGGTGCGGGTGACGATCTGGTTGTTCACCGTAGCGTGGACGACGTCCTTGCTGGACCGGCTGACGGTCAGGTCGATGTCGGTGACCAGCCGGCCCTGGTGGGCGGCACCGGTGACGATCTTGCCGTCGATCTCGCAGTTGACCGCCCAGTTGGTGTGGCCGGTGACGACGACGTCGATGGCGTCGTCCATCCGCTCGACGATCGGCGGCAGCGCGCCCGAGAGCGTGCCGCACTGGTTGATCGTGGTCTCGTTGAGCGGGTTGGAGGTCGAACCGCCCTCGTGCAGCAGCACGATGATCGTCTCGACGTCCTGCTCCCGCAGGCGCGGGACGAGCGCGTTCACGCTGTCGGCCTCGTCGAAGAAGTCGACCGTCGACACGGCGGCCGGGGTGACGATCGACGGGGTGCCCTCGAGCGTCATGCCCACGACCGCGACCTTGACGCCGCCGGGGAAGTGGTGGATGGCGTACGGCGGGAAGATCGTCTCGCCGCTGTCCTTGTAGGCGACGTTGGCCGCGAGGAAGTCGAAGTCCGCGCCGTGGAACGGATCGCCGTCCTGGCAGCCGTCGACCGGATGGCAGCCGCCGTTCTGCATCCGCAGCAGCTCGGGAATGCCCTCGTCGAACTCGTGGTTGCCGACCCCGTTGTAGTCCAGGCCCATGAGGTTGAAGGCCTCGATCGTCGGCTCGTCGTGGAACAGTGCCGAGATCAGCGGCGTCGCGCCGATGAGGTCACCGGCGGAGACGAACAGCGTGTTCGGGTTGGTCGCGCGCAGGTCGCGGACGTGCGTCGCCAGGTACTCGACGCCGCCGGCGTTGGTGGCCCCGATCCGGCCGCCCGAGCCGCTCGGCGGCTCGAGGTTGCCGTGGAAGTCATTCAGGCCGAGGATCTGGATCCGGGTCGTCCGCGCGTGCTCCTCGCCGGCCGGGTCCGTATCGCCGGCTCCGGCCGCCGCCGGGGCGAGGGCCGCGAGCAGCAGCGTGGACGCCGCAGCCGCCGCCAGGTGGAAACGCTTCATCTGGGTACGTACCTCCAGGGGTTCGACTGTCGCGGACCCGATCACGCTGATGCCGGTATGGTGTGCGGCTCGCTCACGTGAGGTGGCCGTGCTTTGGACCGCACGAGTCTAGGTGATCCATCCTCGGAGTCGTGCCCATCGCCGTTGGTCACAACGAGTGATAAACGCGCAAAATGTGGCCCACCGCAACGGTTCGTCAACCGATTGACGCCATGACGGCGCCCCGCCAGGATCCGAGTACGGATCGGTTTTGCCCAGCCTGACGCAGTCCTCGTGCCTGTCGTAGTGCCCGCCGCCGTGCCGCAGGAGGCCCGTCCATGTCGTTGTTGCGTGCCGTTGCCGCCGTGCTCATCACGTTCGGGGCCCTGGTGCCCGCCGTGGGAGCCGAGGCCGCCCCCGCCCCACCGGCCGTACTTGCCGTGCCGGCCGACTACTGCGTCGGCCAGTGCGACGACATCCTGCCGCCCGGTCAGAACGGCCAGGCGACGTTCACCGAGATCCTCGCGTTCCAGACGCTCGGCATCCGGCCGCCGCACTCGAGCGACACCAGGGCCACCTACGAGCGGCTGATCTGGAACTACACCGGCCTGACCGACGACCAGATCCAGCGGTTCTTCACCGACGCCTCGTTCGGCGTGCCCGCGGACCAGGTGGAGAGCCGGATCACGCCGCATCCGGAGGCGACGATCGTCCGCGACCGCGCCCGCGGAATCCCGCACGTTACCGGCACCACCCGTTACGGGACGATGTTCGGCGCCGGCTACGCGGGGGCGCAGGACCGGCTGTTCCTGATGGACGTGCTGCGCCACGTCGGCCGCGGCCAGCTGACCCCGTTCGCCGGGGGCGCCCAGGGCAACCGTGACTTCGAGCAGCAGCAGTGGCGCACCGCGCCCTACACCGAGGCCGACCTGCAGAGCCAGATCGACCGGCTCGACGACGAGTTCGGCGCGCCCGGCCGGCAGCTGCAGCTCGACCTCGCCGCCTACGTCGACGGTGTCAATGCCTACGTCAACGCCGCGCGCTCGGGCGGCACGCTGCCCGGTGAGTACACCCTGCTCGGCAGCTCAGGGCCGGACCCGTGGCGGGCCACCGATGTGATCGCCACGGCGACCCTGGTCGGCGGGATCTTCGGCGGGGGTGGCGGCGGCGAGGTGGTGTCGGCCGTCGCGCTGGTCGAGGCGCAGGCGCGGTACGGAGCGACGCTCGGCCGCCAGGTCTGGGAGGCGTTCCGGTCGCAGAACGACCCGGAGGCGCCCACCACCGTGCACAACGGCACCACGTTCCCGTACCTGAACACCCCGGCCGATCCGGTCGGCCGGGCGCTGCCGGACCTAGGCAGCGTCGTCCCGCAGCCGGTGGTGGTCAACCCGTCCGGTTCGGGGACCACCACCTCCGGCGAACGCGGTCTGCTGCCCGACGGGTTCCTGCGCGAGGGCGCCGCCGCCCGCGGCATGTCCAACGCCCTGCTGGTCTCCGCCCAGCACAGCGACCACGGCCACCCGATCGCCGTCTACGGGCCGCAGACCGGCTACTTCGCGCCGCAGCTGCTGCTGGTGCAGGAACTGCAGGGCCCGGGTATCAGCGCGCGCGGCGCGGCGTTCGCCGGGATCAACTTCTCGGTGCTGCTCGGCCGCGGCCAGGACTACTCGTGGAGCGCGACCTCGGCCGGCCAGGACATCACCGACACCTACGCGGTGCGGCTGTGCGAGCCGGACGGGCGGCCGCCGACGCTGCAGTCCATGCACTACCTGTTCCGCGGCCAGTGCCTGCCGATGGAGGTGCTGCGGCGGCAGAACTCGTGGAGCCCGTCGCTGGCCGACCCGACCCCGGCCGGCTCGTACACGCTGGAGGCCCAGCGCACCAAGCTCGGCCTGGTCTCGCACCGCGGCACCGTGGCCGGCGCCCCGGTCGCCTTCACCAGGCTGCGCTCGACCTACTTCCGCGAGGCCAACTCGGCGCTGGGCTTCACGCAGTTCAGCGACCCGGCCGTCATCACGTCGGCGCAGGCGTTCCAGCAGGCCGCGCACAAGATCGGCTTTGCGTTCAACTGGTTCTACACCGACTCGGCGCACATCGCGTACTTCAACTCCGGCGACAACCCCGTCCGCGCGGCCGGCGCCGACCCGCACCTGCCGACGTGGGGCGATCCGGGGTACGAGTGGCAGGGCTGGAACCCGATCACGAACGTCGCCAGCTACACCCCGTTCGCGGCGCACCCGCAAGTCGTCGACCAGGACTACCTGACCAACTGGAACAACAAGCAGGCCCCGGCGTACTCGGCGGCCGACGGCAACTTCGGCTTCTCCTCGGTGCACCGCAGCGAGCCGCTCGACGACCGGATCCGGGCCGTGATCAACCGGGGCGAGCGGTTCAGCCGGGCCGAGTTGGTGTCGGCGATGGCCGACGCCGCGACCGTCGACCTGCGCGGCGACAAGGTGCTGCCGTCGCTGCTGCGGGTGCTGGACAGCCAGGCGATCACCGACCCGGCGCTGGCCAACGCCGCGCAGCAGCTACGGGCCTGGCAGCAGGCCGGGTCGCACCGCCGCTCGCCGGCCGAGGGCACCAACTACTACGACCACTCGATGGCCATCCAGCTCATGGACGCGTGGTGGCCGCGGCTCGTGCCGGCGCTGTTCGGCCCGTCGCTCGGCGACGCCCTGTACGGCTCGCTGACCGGGATCATCGGCCTCGACAACAAGCCGGGGCCGAACGGGTCGGCCTACCAGGACGGCTGGTACGGCTACGTCGAGAAGGACCTGCGCGCCGTCCTCGGCGACCCGGTCGCCGGTGCGAACCCGGTGCGGTTCTGCGGTGGCGGTGCGCTCGCCGCGTGCCGGACGGTGCTGCTGGACACCCTGCGCGCCGCGCTCGACACGCCACCGGGCCAGGTGTACCCGGGCCTCGGCGGCTGCGCCGCCGCCGACCAGTACTGCCACGACCAGATCGCCCACCAGGCCATCGGCGGCATCACCCAGGAGCGCACGCACTGGATGAACCGACCCACCTTCCAGCAGGCCGTCCAGTTCCCGGCCAGGCGCGGTGACGACGTGTCCAACCTCGCGCTCGGCCGGCCGGCCACGGCCAGCAGCACCGAATGGAACCCGTTCGTCAACCTCTCGCCGGGCAGGGCCGTCGACGGTGACCGCGGGACCCGCTGGGCCAGCGCGCGAAGCGACCCGCAGTGGCTGCGCGTCGACCTGGGTTCGTCGCGCCCGGTGGCCAGGGTCGTGCTGCGCTGGGAGGCCGCCTACGCCCGCGCCTTCCGCATCGACGTCTCCGCCGACGGCGTGACCTGGCGGACGGTCGCCAGCACCAGCAACGGCGACGGCGGGCTCGACGAGATCGCCTTCACCCCGACCACCGCCCGCTACGTGCGCATGTACGGCACCGCCCGGGCGACCAGCTACGGCTACTCCCTCTACGAGCTGGAGGTCTATTCGCACTGACAACTCGGCGTACGGAGCAGGCCTGCCCTCGTAATCACATGAGACTCCGGCCAGACGATCCGCGCGGGAGCGGTAGACCGCCGTCTGGCCGGAGTCTCAGCCCGCTGACCCGAACATGACGTTGACCAGGCCCGCCAGGAGCGG
>DASSUA010000492.1:0-16097 GCA_035707525.1 Pseudonocardiaceae bacterium | reverse complement strand
CGCCCGGCAGGCGGAGGCGGGACGCCCACGTTCACACCGTGTGGCGGCCGGACAGCGCGCGGCCGAGGGTGAGCTCGTCGGCGAACTCGAGGTCGCCGCCCATTGGCAGGCCGGAGGCGAGCCTGGTCACCCGGAGGCCGGGAAAGTCGCGCAGCAGCCTGATCAGATACGTGGCGGTGGCCTCGCCCTCGGTGTTGGGGTCGGTCGCGAGGATGACCTCGCGGACGTCCTCGGCGCCGATCCTGGCCAGCAGTTCGCGGATGCGCAGCTGGTCGGGGCCGATGCCGGACAGCGGGTCGAGCGCGCCGCCAAGGACGTGGTAGCGGCCGGTGTACTCGCGGGTGCGCTCGACGGCGAGGACGTCCTTGGGCTCCTCGACCACACAGATGACGGTGGCGTCGCGCCGCGGGTTGGCGCAGATGCGGCACCTGGTCTGCTCGGCGACGGTGCCGCACACCTCGCAGAACAGGACGCTGTCCTTGACCCTGGCGAGGGTGTCGGCGAGCCGCGTCACGTCGGCCGGGTCGGCGGCGAGCAGGTAGAACGCGATGCGCTGAGCGCTCTTGGGTCCGACGCCCGGCAGCCGCCCGAGCTCGTCGATCAGGTCCTGGACGATCCCCTCGTACACGCGAGGAGCCGATCAGAAGCCGGGTAGCCCGAGGCCGCCGGAAAGCCCACCGGCGAGCGGGCCCATCTTCTCGGTGGCGAGTTCCGAAAGCGCGCGGTGGGCATCGTCGAGGGCGCCGATCACGAGGTCCTCGAGGGTCTCGACGTCGGAGGGGTCCACGACCGATGGGTCGATCTTGAGGGCCTTGATGGCGCCCTCGCCGGTCAGGGTCACGGTGACGAGCCCGTTGCCGGCCTGGCCGGTCACCTCGGACTCGGCGAGCTCCTGCTGCGCGGCGACCAGCTGCTGCTGCATCTGCTGCGCCTGCTGGAGGAGCTGCTGCATGTCGGGTTGGCCACCAGGCTGCACTGCGAGTCCTCTCGTTTGCCTGCTCGTACCGGGTCGAGGGTAGTCGCGCGACGCGGCGCGCTGCTCGTGCGGTGCTGACCAGCCGTGCGGTGCTGACCAGCATTGTCGATCAAATCGACCGCTCGACTCGGTGAACGCGGGACGATTGTGCAAAGGTTTGCATGTGGGGCTGGACATTACGAACCTGCTCGAGGTCCGCACCTGGCGGGCTTTCGATGTCGACGACGACGCTCGGGTGCTAGCCGGATACGACGAGACCGGGTCGGTGCAACTCGTCGAGCTGACCGGGCCGGGCGCGCAGCCGAGACCGCTGACCGCGCTCCCCGGCGCCTGCCGCGGGCGGTACCTGCCGGGCGAGCGGGCGGTCGTGGTGGAACACGACGACGGTGGCAACGAGCGCGCCCAGCTGTCGCTGCTGCGGCTCGACGGTCCGGACCAGCCCACGCTCCCTGTCGACCTGGACGGCCTGGAGCCGCTGGTGCGGGACTCGCGGTACGTGCACCGGCTGCTCGACGTGCTGCCGGGCCGGGTCGTGTTCGCCACGAACCGGCGCAACGAAGTCGACTTCGACGTGGTCATCCGCAATGTCGCCACCGGCGTGGAGCAGGTCGTCTACGACGGCGGCGGGATGGCGATGTCGGGCACCGCCTCCGCCGACGCGCAGTGGGTGCTGGTGACGCTCGCCGGCGCGGCGCCGATGTCGGACCGGCTGGTGCTGGTCAACACGATGCCGGAGACCGAGCGCGGGCACATCCTGGAGCCGACCGAGGACCGGCCGGCCCGGCACGAGGGCGCGCGCTGGATCGGCGACCGGCACGCGTTCGCCGTCGCCTCCGACGCCGATACCGATCTGACCGGCATCGTCCGGTTCGACCTGGACGGCGACGGCTGGCAACCACTGATCACCCCGACCGAGCACGACCTGGCCTGCTGGCCGTCCAGGGACGGGCGGCTGCTGCTCGTCGAGTCGAACGAGGACGGCGTGAGCCGGCTGGCGCTGCACGACGCCGGCACCGGGGAGCGGCTGCGCGGCGTCGAACTGCCGGCCGACGGCGTGATCACCTTTCCACAGCCGGATCCGGTCTGGTCGCCGGACTCGCGGCTGGTCGCGATCTCGTTCACCGCGCCGGGCATCCCGGGCGACGTGCTGCTGCTCGACGCCACGACCGACGGCACGCTGGTGCCGCTGACCTCGTCCGCCGACCAGCTGCACGGCGGCCAGGTGCCGGTCCCCACCTCGCACCGGGTGCCGACGCCCGACGGCGAGCAGGTGCCGTGCTACGTGTACCCGCCGACGACCACCGAGTCCAATGTAGACGCGTCGGCGGTAATCATGATCCACGGCGGGCCGGAGGCCCAGGCCCGGCCGACGTTCAACCCGGTGGCGCTGGCGATGACGGCCGCCGGGCACACCGTGCTGGTGCCGAACGTGCGCGGCTCGGTCGGCTATGGAAAGCGCTGGTACTCCGCTGACGACGTGCGCCGCCGGCTGGACTCGGTCGCCGACCTCGCCGCGCTGCACGAGTGGCTGCCCTCGCTCGGGCTCGATCCGACCCGGGTGGCGCTGTGGGGCGGGTCCTACGGCGGCTACATGGTGCTCGCCGGGCTGGCGTTCCAGCCCGAGCGGTGGGCGGCCGGCGTCGACATCGTGGGGATCTCGTCGCTGGTGACGTTCCTGCAGAACACGTCGCCGTACCGGCGGGCAGCGAGGGAGCGCGAGTACGGGTCGCTGGAGAGTGACCAGCAGTTCCTGCGCGATGCGTCGCCGCTTTCGAGGGTGGATGCGATCACCGCGCCGCTGTTTGTGATCCACGGGGCCAACGACCCAAGGGTGCCGCTGTCCGAGGCCGAGCAGCTGGTCGCCGCCGTTCGGGAGAACGGCGTGGAGTGCGAGCTGCTGGTGTTCCTCGATGAGGGCCATGGGCTGGCGAAGCGGGCCAACCGGCTGGACGCCTATCCAAAAGCCCTGGCCTTCCTTGCCCGACACCTCGAACCAGGTGGGGCCAAGACTCGTACACCGTGACGTACCTCGCGCCACACCCGATGCGGAGGCGCAGTGGACGACATCGCGGACACTGACGAGTTGCTGCTACGCCGGCTGCACGATGAGCATGCCGGCGTGCTGTACGCGTTCGTGCACCGTTACACCGACGATCGGCAGTTGGCGGAGGACGTCGTGCAGGAGACGCTGCTGCGTGCCTGGCAACGCCTCGACCGGCTGGACACCGACGACCCGCGCTCGTACCTGTTCACCGTCGCCCGCAACGTGCTCACCGACGCCTGGCGTGCCAAGCAGCGCCGACCGATCGAGATCAGTGAGGAGAACACGCCGGCGCTGCCCGTCGCCGACCAGGTCGACCGGACCCTGGACGCGCTGCTGGTCGCGGAGGCGCTGCGCCGGCTGTCGACCGAGCACCGTGGCGTGGTCGAGCAGCTTTACTTCCACGGCCGCCCGGTCGCCGAGGTCGCCCGCCTGTTCGGCATCGCCGAGGGCACCGTGAAGTCGCGCGCGTACTACGCCGTTCGCGCCCTGCGATCGGTTTTCGAGGAGCTGGGGGTGACCCGATGAGCGGCCCCCACATCAACACCCACCAGGAGCTGCAGCACCTGCTTGGCGGCTACGTGCTCGGCGGGCTGAGCGCGACCGACCGCCACCGCCTCGAGGAACACCTGCCCGGCTGTCCGGAGTGCCGGTCGGAGCTGAACCGGTTTGCCGTCGTGCCCGGGCTGCTGCAGTTGGCCGCGGTGAGTGGGGTCGACCCGGAACCGCCGACCCCGATGGCGTCGCTGCCCCGGTTGCTGGGCGCGGCAAGGGCGAGGCGTCGCAGGCAGCGGTGGCGGTTGCTGGCGGCCGTGGCCGCGACCGTGGTCGTGCTTGCCGGCGCGGTGTTCGGCTACACCCTGGTGCAGCGGCCGGCTCCGCCGCCCCCGTCGACGCCGCTGGTGGCGACCGAGGCGGCCGACCAGCAACCGTCGGGCCATGTGGTCCTGGAGTCGAAGGAGTGGGGTACTCAGATCCGGCTCACCATGTACTACGCCGGCGCGCCCGCCAGCGCCCTGACCGCATGGGCGGTCGCGGCGGACGGCTACGAGGAGCGGGCCGCCAACTGGACTACGCCCGAGGACGGCCGGTGCTATGTCATCGGTGCCACCTCGATCAAGCGCGACAAGCTGACCAAGGTCGAGATCCGGACGACGGACGGGCGGACCGTGCTGCGCGGCGACGGCTGAGCGCTCAGCCCTTTTCCTCGATCCGCCGGGCGCCGAGCTGGTTGGCGAGCAGCTCGAGGGCCATCTCCTCGGGATCACGGCGCTGCCCGTTGCCCTCGGCGTCCTCCGCGGCCGCCTCGGCCAGAAGGGCCTCCTCGTCGTCGGGCGGCGGTTCGTCCGGCGGCGGTACGTCGTCGTGCACGGCCGCGCGGGCACGGGCGGCCCGCTGCCGGGTTTCGGTGGCGGGGGATTCGCGGCGTTGGGGCGGGCGGCGCCCGGGACCGGCGGCCGGCTGCCGCTGAGGCTGGCTGTGGGTCTGCGGCTGCGGACGGGGGTGGGCCGGGGCCGGCTGGCCGGCCGGCGGCGCGGCAGCTCCCGGCTCGGCGAACCCCGACTCGACGAACCCCGGCTCGACGAACCGGACCCGCCAGCTCACCCCGATCGTCTCGCGCAGCGCCTCGACGATCTGGTCGACGTGCCGCTGCTCGGAAAGCCGCTTGGCCATGGGGGCGGTGCCGGCGGCGATCACCAGCAGGTCGCCGTCTATCGAGTGCACGCTCGAACCGTTCATCAGCGCGAACGTCACCCTGCTGCGCTTGCTGACGCGGTCGACGACCTCGGGCCAGATCTGGCGGATCGCGGTCGTGTCGGGCGCGCCGGCGGCCGCCGGCTGTTCGCCCCGGAGTACCCGAGTGGCGGGCGGGATATCCCGGGCGGCGGGCTGGGTATCCCGGGCGGCGGGCCGCACCTCCTCGGCAGCCGCGGGACGATCCGGCTCGGTCCGGGCCGGCGGGCGCGCCGTCCCG
Source organism: Pseudonocardiaceae bacterium (assembly GCA_035707525.1). Taxonomy (GTDB): domain Bacteria; phylum Actinomycetota; class Actinomycetes; order Mycobacteriales; family Pseudonocardiaceae; genus DASSUA01. Next base: position 11,105 of record DASSUA010000492.1, on the reverse strand, counting down.
GGCCTGGCGGCGGCGCCCTCCCTCGGGGGAGCGACCTGCTCGGCCGGGGCGGCGTGGCCGGTGGACCCGTCGACCGCCGGCGGGGCGATCGTGAGCCGGCGCTCGATCAGCTCGATGCGGTGCAGCAGGGCGGCGTTGTCCGAGCTGGCGGCGGGCAGCAGCATCCGCCCGCAGAGCAGCTCGAGCAGCAGCCGGGGGGCGGTCGCGCCGCGCATCTCGATCAGACCGTTGTGCACGATCTCGCCGTATCTGGCGAGCTCCGCTGGCCGCAACCGGTCGGCCTGGGCGGTCATCCTGGCCAGCTCGTCGGCGGGGGCGTCCATCATGCCGCGGGCGGCCGCGTCGGGGACGGCCTGCAGCAGCGTCAGGTCGCGGAACCGCTCGAGCAGGTCGGCTGCGAACCGGCGTGGGTCGTGCCCGGCCTCGACCAGCCTGTGCACCGCACCGAACACGGCGGCGCCGTCGCCGGCGGCGAGCGCGTCGACCATGTCGTCGATCAGCGTGACGTCGCTGACGCCGAGCAGTGCCACCGCCCGCCGGTAGGTCACGCCCTCCGCGCCCGCGCCGGCCAGCAGCTGGTCGAGCACCGACAGCGCGTCCCTGGCCGAGCCGCCGCCGGCGCGCACGACCAGCGGAAACACGCTCGGCTCGACCTTGACGTCCTCCTGCCCGCAGATCCGCTCCAGCAGGGCACGCAGCGTGCCGGGGGGCAGCAACCGGAACGGGTAGTGGTGGGTCCTGGACCGGATGGTCGGCAGCACCTTGTCGGGTTCGGTCGTGGCGAACACGAACACCAGGTGCTCCGGTGGCTCCTCGACGATCTTGAGCAGGGCGTTGAAGCCCTGCGTCGTGACCATGTGCGCCTCGTCGATGATGAACACCCGGAACCGCGACTCGGCCGGTGCGTAGAAGGCGCGGTCGCGCAGGTCACGGGCATCGTCGACGCCGCCGTGGGAGGCCGCGTCGAGCTCGACGACGTCGATCGAACCCGGCCCCTCGGGCGCGAGCGCGATGCACGACGTGCACTGGCCGCACGGCACCGCGGTCGGGCCCTGCGCGCAGTTGAGCGACCGGGCCAGGATGCGCGCGCTCGACGTCTTCCCGCAGCCCCGCGGTCCGGAGAACAGGTACGCGTGGTGCACACGGCCGGCGCCGAGCGCGGTCGAGAGCGGCTCCGTGACGTGTTCCTGCCCCACGACCTCGGCGAAGGCCGATGGACGGTACTTGCGGTAGAGCGCCAGCGCCACGGGCCCAGACCCTACCCGCCGACTCCGACGCCCGAGCGGGCCCGGCGCGTACCAGAACGGACGACATGCGTACCGAAACGGACGACATGCGTACCGAAACGGACGACACGCGGATGAGGCGGACCCCGCACACCCGTCAGAGCCCGCTGACCCTTGCTGCCTACCGGCCCTGGGGGGGTTCGCGGGGATGGACGCCGTGCGGGGTCCGGACGGGAGTTTAGCCGCTCGGGGCCTACCGGCATCGATTGGGACGCTTGGGCCTGCCGATGGCCTTCGGGGCTGGTAGGCCAGTCACCATGACGGGGAGCGGTGGCCGCCCGGCGACCTATCGCGAGGTGTTCGCCGTCGCGGAGTTCAGGGCATTGTTCGCCGCGCAGCTGCTCTCGGTGGTCGGCGACCAGTTCGCCCGGGTAGCGCTGATGGTGCTGGTGTTCGAGCGGACCGGGTCGGCCGGGTTGGCGGCGCTGACGTATGCGCTGACCTTTCTGCCGGACGTTCTGGGCGGGCCGCTGCTGTCGGGGCTGGCCGACCGGTACCCACGAAGGGCCGTCATGGTGGTGACCGATCTGGCCAGGGCCGGGCTGGTCGCGATCATGGCCGTGCCCGGGGTGCCGTTCGCGGTGTTGTGCGCGCTGCTGGTGGCCGTGCAGCTGCTGAACTCCCCGTTTGGGGCGGCGCGGGCGGCCACCCTGCCGGCGGTGCTGGCCGGCGACCGGTTCGTGCTGGGTTCGGCGATCCACAACACGACGGTGCAGCTGGCGCAGGTGCTCGGGTTCGCGGGGGGCGGCGCCGTGGTGGCGTGGGTTGGGCCGAGCCAGGCGTTGCTGCTGGACGCGGCGACGTTCGTGGCCTCGGCGGCGCTGATCCGGTTCGGCGTGCGGGCCAGGCCGCTGCCCGGCCGGCCGGTGGGCCACGGCGGCTGGCAGGCCGGGCTGCGGGCCGGCACCGTTCTGGTCTGGCGGGACCGGCGGCTGCGCTCGCTGGTCGCGCTCGCCTGCGTGGCCGGGTTCTACATCACCGCGGAGGGGCTGGCGGTGCCGTACGCGCACCAGATCGGTGGCGGCGCGGCAACGGCGGGGCTGCTGCTCGCGGCGATGCCGATCGGCACCGCGGCCGGAATGCTCGTGCTCGGCAGGTTCGTGCGGCCGCGGACCCGGTTGCGGCTGCTCGGCCCGATGGCGGTGGCGGCGTGCGCGCCGCTGACGTTGTGCGCGTTCGGGCCAGGATTGCCGGTGACGTTCGCGCTGTGGGCGCTGGCCGGCGCGGCGTCGTCTTACCACATGGTGGCGAGTGCCGCGTTCGTGCGCGCGGTCCCTGACCACGGCCGGGGCCAGGCGTTCGGCCTGGCGGTCACCGCGCTGCGAGTGGCGCAGGGGTCTGGCGTGCTGGCGGCCGGATTGGCCGCCGAACACGCGTCACCAGGCCTGGTCCTGGCCGTCGCAGGTGGGGTTGGAATCCTCGCGGCGGCACTGGCCGGCCGGGCCTGGCGGGCCGCCCACCCGGGCGGGGTCTACGAGTGAGGCCCCAGCCGGGCGGGCGGCAGGGTCTACCGCCAGTCGTTCGGCCGGCCGGTGCGCCAGTCGTTGGGCCGGCCGGGGCGACGCGAAATCGTGATCATTGGAGGACCTCCTGGGGCAAGATGGGTGAGCGGGAGCGGCGGCCGCAGTGCTGACAGCTGACGGACAGCTGACGAACACTGCGATCGCCTGAGTGACATGTGGCGGTGTTGCTACTAGGTTGATTGCTCCGAACCTGCGGTGCAGGGGGTCTTCAAATGGTGCTTCAGCTGCGTCGAAAAGTGGTAATCCCTGGTTCGCCGCGGGTGGGTTCGATCGGCATCCGGGAATGGCCGTTCTGGTCGCTGCCCGCACCGGTGCGCGGCTACGTCGTGCTGGTCGCTTTGGCCGCGCTCGCCGCGGCCGGCACCACGGTCGACCTGGTGCCGGTGACCCGGCAGTCGCTGGTGTGGTTCGCCGTCCTTTCGGCGGCCGCCGTCGCGCACCTGGAGGTGACCAGGCGCATCGAGCGGATGCGGGAGATCGCCGCGGAGGGGACCCCGCACGCCCACCTGCAGTCGATCTGGATCTTCGCCGCGCTGCTGCTGCTGCCTCCCCCGCTGGTCGTCGCCGTAATCGTGATCAGCTACGGGCACGCGTGGCTGCGCGTCTACCGGCGCCGCACGCTGCTGCACCGCAAGGTCTTCTCGGCGGCGACCGTGGTTCTCGGGTGCTGGTGCGCCGGTGCCGCGATCATCGCCGTGCACCCCGACCGCACCGGGTCGTTCGTGTCCAGGCTGGACGGTCCGTTCGGGCTGGTGGCGCTCGTCGCGGCGGCATTGGCGTACTGGCTGGTGAACCTCGGACTGGTCATTGCGGCGATCATCTTCACAAATCCCAGCCGCTCCGGCCGGGCCGCATTCGGACATTTGAGCGATCAGCTCATCATCGGCGCATCGGTCGGCCTCGGAACCGCGATCGCGGTAATGATGAGCGTCCAGCCCTGGCTCACGCCGGTGCTCGTGTTGACCGCGCTCGCGCTCAATCTCGGGCTGCTGCTGCCGCAATTCGCGGCGGCCTCCAGAACCGACCAGAAGACCGGCCTGCTCAACGCGACGTTCTGGCACGAGCTGGCCGGCAAGGAGCTGCTGCGCGCCCGCCGGCTCCGTTCCACCATCGGCCTGTTGATGATCGACCTCGACCACTTCAAGTCGATCAACGACCGGCACGGGCACCCGGCCGGCGACCAGGTGCTGCGGGCGGTCGGGACGGCGCTGCGCAACGAGGCCAGGGCCGATGACCTGGTCGGGCGCTTCGGCGGCGAGGAGTTCGTCGTACTGCTCCCCGGCGTCGACACCGCCACCCTCGGCGACGTCGCCGGCCGGATCTGCCAGCGGATCAGGCAGCTCGAGGTCAACGTGGAGACCGACCAGGAGCCGGTCGTGGTGCGCGAGCTGACCGCCTCGATCGGCGCCGCGCTCTACCCGCAGATGGCGGCCACCCTGGAGGAGCTGCTGTGGGCCGCCGACAACGCCCTGTTCGCCGCCAAGGACGCCGGCCGGGACCAGGTCCGGATGGTGCGCTCGGTCCCGCTGCGGTGACTAGTGCCTCGATGCCCAAACGTTGGCGCCGTAGTGGGGTCTGCCCGACGCCCAGCGGAGCGGCGCTGGCCCTCTCGCGAGTCGTTACCCAACGTAATCACAGCTGATCAACAGTCGCTTCGCGTAGTCAGCAGGACCCGCAGGTGAACGGCACTTTTCTTTTGCTTAGAGAGCCGGCTGGCATCGCCAGTCTCGGCACGTCGCTGCCGGGGAGCCCAGGTCGGCAGCGCAGGCCAGCCGGCTCTCAAAGCAAGGGGACCCGTGAAGATCATTTGCCGAGCGAGAGCCTCACCCAGGGTCACCGAATCGTGATCAACAACTACCTGGAGTGCCCGGCGTTTCAGCAGAGGGTGGACCACGATCGCGCCAACGTGCCAAGGATCTAGGTCTCCTCGTTGCGGCGCTCGTTGGCGGCGGCCAGCTCCTCGTGGTGCACCTGCGCCCATTCGGCCAGTGGCCGCAGCGAGCGCAGCAGCGAGCGCGCCATCGGCGTCAGCTCGTACCAGACCGAGGGCAGTGGCGTCGGTTCGCGGTGGCGCACGAGGAGCCCGTCGCGCTCCATCCGGCGGAGGGTCTCGGTGAGCACCTTCTCGGTGAGCGGGCGCTGCCGAACGCTCTCGGCGCGGCGCAGGGCGCCGTTGATCGCGGCGAGCAGGTCCGTGTAGTGCAGCGGACCCTCCGCGAGCGTGGCCAGCACGGAGGCCACCCACCGGCCGGAAAGCAGCCGCATCGCCTCCTCGACGCCCTGCCGGTACGGCACCCCTGTGAGCACGTGAACACCCCTCGGTCCGCCATTACGCCGACGGAGTGAATTGTGCCCTTCTTTGCCGTTCCCTACCGAGGGATGCGTCCGTCCGTACCTTGAAGTAAGGACGGGTCCCAGGTGTACCAACGGCATTGGCCACGGCGGGTGGCCAGGGCCAACGGTCGGCGGCGGTGCCGCCACACCGGCCCGGCGCCGGCGTGGGCACCGACCAACCGCCCCGGTCGGCAGCCGCGCCGGCGTCATCCGTCTCCGTCTCCGGATGACGCCAGCGTGTGCGCCGCGGACTCGATGTCGGACTCCGAGACCAGCACCGCATTGGCCGCCTCGCCGAGCGGCACGAAGCTGTCCTGCGCGCACACCCTGGCCACCCGCCCGTCGAACCCGGCGTCGAGCAGCCCGGCCATGACGCCCTCCGCGACACCGCCGCTGCGCCTGGTCTCGTCGACGATCAGCACCCGCCCGGTCGCCCGCGCGTGCCGCAGCACGTCGTCCATCGGCAGCGGCACCAGCCACCGCAGGTCGAGCACCCGGACCGGCAGGCCGGCCGAACGCAGCCGGCGGGCCACCCGCAGGCTCAGGTACAGCCCGTTGCCGAAGGTCACGATCGTGAGCGCGTCGCCGCCGGTTTCGCCGTGGCAGCGGGCGCTGCCGATCGGCACGTGTGAGCCGGGCCGGTAGCCGGCGAGCCACTCGCCGTCGCCAGGCTCGTGCAGGTCACGCGTGTGATACAGGGCGATCGGCTCGACGAAGGCGCACACCCGGCCCTCGACGCGCGCCGCGGCCAGGCACGTGCGCAGCATCGCGGCGGCGTCGTCCGGCCTGGCGGGCGTCGCCACGACGAGCCCCGGAATGTCGCGCAGCACGGCGATGGAGTTGTCGTTGTGGAAGTGCCCTCCGAAGCCCTTCTGGTAGCCGTAGCCGGCGATCCGCACGACCATCGGGTTGCGGTACCGGCCCTGCGAAAAGAACTGCAGGGTGGCCGCCTCGCCACGCAGCTGGTCCTCGGCGTTGTGCAGGTAGGCCAGGTACTGGATCTCCGGCACCGGCAGCAGGCCGGCGAGCCCGGCGCCCAGCGCGATGCCCAGGATCGTCTGCTCGTCGAGCAGGGTGTCGAAAACCCTGGCCGCCCCGAGCCGGGAGCGCAGGCCCCTGGTGACGCCATAGACGCCGCCCTTGACCGCCACATCCTCGCCGAACACGAGCAGGCCAGGCTCGGCGCCGCCGGCGTCGAGCAGGGTCCGGTTGATCGCCTGGGCGAGCGTGAGCGGGCCCTCCTCCTCGGGCAGCCGGTCGCCGAACACCTCCGCGCGGCGGGCCGGTCCGGCGCTGGCCGCCGCCGCCTGCGCCACCGCCTCCGGTTCCGCGACCGCCATGGGCCGCATGACCTGGGCCGCGCCGGCCAGCCGCGGTCTGGCCGTGACGTCCTCGGCGGCCAGCATGACCTGCCCGCGGATCGCCTCGTACCGGCCGAGCACGTCCTCGGGCGTGGCCACTCCCGCCGACACGAGCGTCCGGGCCGTGCCGAGCAGCGGGTCGCGCGCGTAGTCGGCACCGATCTGGGCCGGCGACCGGTAGCCGGTCTCGACGTCGGAGCCGGCGTGCCCCATCAGGCGGACGGCCGCCAGGTGCAGCAGTGCCGGGCGCCGCTTGGACCGGACCCATTCCACGGCCTCCGCGGCGGCGTCGAAGGCGGCCGCCGGGTCGCTGCCGTCGGCCGCCAGGTACCGGATGCCCGGACGGCCGGACGTCGCCGCCCGCACCCAGCCGGGCGGGGTCCGCACGCTGATGCCGAGGCCGTTGTCCTCGCACACCAGCAGCAGCGGCAGCGGCATGCCCTGGAACGTCGCCCAGCCCGCTGCGTTCAGGGCGCCGGCGGCGGTCGAATGGTTGACGGTGGCGTCGCCGAAGCTGCACACGACGACGGCGTCGGCCGGCCACGGCGTGCTCAGGCCGAGCTTGCGTGCCCGCTCCAGGGCGAAGGCGAGGCCGACCGACCGCGGCAGGTGGCTGGCGATCGTCGACGTCTGCGGGATCACCGACAGCTCGTGGTGGCCGAACACCTTGTGCCGGCCGCCGGCGATCGGCTCCGCGGCGGCCGCGACGAGGCCGAGCAGGATGTCGCTGACCGGGTCGTGGCCGCGCCGCTGCCAGCCCCTGGTGACGTAGAAGGCGCCCGAGCGGTAGTGCAGCAGGGCGGGGTCGGTCAACCGCAGCGCGGCGGCCACGGCCGCATTGCCCTCGTGCCCGGCCGACCCGATCGTGTAGAAGCCGTCGCCGCGGGCCCGCAGCCAGCGGGCGGCGAAGTCGACGTGCCGGCTGGCCGCCTGCGCGTCGAACAGGTCCTGGCAGGCGGAGCCGGTGAGCCTGGTCCCCGGCCGGACCGGCCGCTCGGGATCGCCTGGACCGGGCCAGGTGAGCCCGCGGACGGCCTGCTCGAAGTGGACGTCTACGGGCTCGCGATCTGCCACAGGCGGCACGCTAGCCCGAGCCGCCCGCTCATGCGGGCTGATGGGCGGGTTGCGACCCGCTCATCGCGCTGACCTGCACGCAGTACACGGCGAACGCCGACCGGATGACCGGCTGGGCGACGTTGCGCACCCGGACCCCGCCGGGGGTCGAGCCCTGCTCGGAGCCGAAGTGCGCGTGGCCGTGGATGGCCAGGTCGGCCCGGCCGGCGTCGATCGCCTCGGCGAGCAGGTAGGAGCCGAGGAACGGGTAGATCTCCGGCGGCTCGCCGCGCAGCGTCTCCGGTACCGGTGCGTAGTGGGTGAGCGCGACGCGCAGGTCGCAGTCGAGGTCACGCAGCGCCGACACCAGCCTCGCCGCGGTGTCCTCGGTGTGCCTGACGAACGCCTTCATCTCCGGCTCGCCGAACGCGCTGCCGCACTTGCCGGCGAACCCGCCGCCGAAGCCCTTGACGCCGGCGATCCCGAGCCGGCAGCCGTCGACCGGTACCGTCGCCGAGCTGCCCTCGAGCACCTGGATGCCGCGGTCGCACAGCAGTGCGCTGATCTCGTCCTGCGCGTCGCTGTGGTAGTCGTGGTTGCCGAGCACGGCCACCACCGGCACCGGCAGGCCTGCGAACTCGTCGGCCACCACGTGCGCCTCGTCCAGCGTGCCGTGGCGGGTCAGGTCGCCGGCCAGCAGCAGGACGTCCGCGTGCTCGCCGACCTGCTCCAGCGCCGGGCGCAGCCGCCCCCTGGCGTCCTCCGCCAGGTGGACGTCACCGACCGCGGCGATCCGAACCTCGCTCACGAAAGTTCCTCCCGGGTGTCCGGCACCCTCGCCGGCACGACGTGGACGTCGTTGTGCACGGTGAGCTCGGGCGCAGCCTCGGCCACCACGGCCGCCAGCTGCGTGCAGCGCTCCTTGGTGGCCACCTCTCCGGTCAGGAACACCGCCGAGCCCCTGACCTTGACCTGGACTCCCATCTCGGCCGTTCGCGGATCCTCCGCCAGCGCCCGGCGAAGCCGCTGCACCACGTACTGTGGTGGTTCAAAAGGCGGCTCCGAATTCGGCTCAGTATGCGCGGTCACGACGCGACATCCTCCGTCCGAACGGGGGTGGCGACCCGGATCGGGCCGCTCTTCGGCGGAATCGACAGCCCGAGCCGGTCGGCGAGCAGCAGGAACGCCTCGGCGAACGGGGAGTGTCCGACCTCGGAGCGCACCTGGTCCCAGTCGATCTGCTCGCGCAGCGCCCTCGCCGCGGGCAGCGCCCACGTGAAGTCGCAGAAGTGCTCGCCGAACACCAACAGCTTGTCGATCATCACGGTGGTCGCCGGCAGCACCGGGACCACGATCGGGCCGACCTTGACCGGCTCGGCCTGGGTCAGCGTCTCGTCGTCGACCGGCCGGTTCACCGACCGGAAGATCAGGTCGACGACCCGGTCGTTGTCGCCGACCTTGCGGAGCCAGTCCAGCGGGGTGTGGACCCGGTGCATGCCCGACTCGACCAGGGTCTCCACGGCCCGGTCGACGTCCTGCTCCCGGACGACGACGTCGACATCGTGCTCCGAGGGCACGCCGCCGAGCGCGTACACCGCGCTGCCGCCCGTGAGGGCGAACGGCACGCCGGCACCCTTGAGCGCGGCCGACACCCGGACCAGGAGATCGAGGATCGCCTCCACCTGCGCACATGACTTCGTCATGCGCTCGGATACCCAACGGCACAGCCGACCAACCCGCAATACCCTGCTGCCATGCTCGCCAGGACCATGGCCGAGGACTACCCGACGTTCGGCCTCGACGACGAGGCGCTGCTCGCGGCGCGGGAGCTGGCCCGCCGGCGGCTGCCCGGTGTCGTGGTCGTCGACGGTTCCGGGCGACCGGTCGCGGTGCTGCCCGCGTCCCAGGTGCTGCGGTTCCTGGTGCCGCACTACGTCCAGGAGGACCCGTCGCTGGCGGGGGTGTTCGACGAGGGCACCGCCGACCGGTGCGCGGCCAAGCTCGGTGGCCAGAGCGTTCGCCACCTGCTGCCGCCGCCCGACAAACGCACCGAGCTGGCCAGGGTGGACGGCGACGCGACGGTCATCGAGTGCGCCGCGGTCATGGCGCGGCTGCGCAGCCCGCTGCTGGTGGTGGCCGACGGGGACGTCGTGCACGGCGTGCTGACCGCCTCGCACCTGCTCGAGATCCTGCTGCCCGGCGAATGAGCGCGGCGCAGCTGTTCGCGCTCGCCGTCTTCCTGATCGCCTACGCGCTGATCGCCACCGAGCGCGTGCACAAGGTCACGGCGGCCCTGGCCGGCGCCGGGGTGATGCTGGCCTTCGGCGTGACCGACGGCCAAACCGCGTTCCACTCCGACGAAGCCGGCATCGACTGGAACGTGATCTTCCTGCTGCTCGGCATGATGATCATCGTCGGAGTGCTCAGGCAGACCGGGCTGTTCGAGTTCCTGGCGATCGCGGCGGCCAAGCGGGCCCGCGGCCGGCCGTACGCCGTGCTGGTGCTGCTGTGCGTGATCACGGCCGGAGCCTCCGCGCTGCTGGACAACGTCACCACCGTGCTGCTGATCGCGCCCGTGACGTTCCTGGTCTGCGACCAGCTCGGGCTGCGACCGGCGCCGTACCTGGTCGCGGAGGTGCTGGCGTCCAACATCGGCGGCACCGCGACCCTGATCGGCGACCCGCCGAACATCATCATCGCCAGCCGGTCGGGCCTGACGTTCAACGACTTCCTGATCCACCTGGCGCCGTTCATCGCGCTGCTGATGGTGGTGTTCGTACTGGTCTGCCGGTGGCTGTTCGCCTCGGCGTACCGCTGCGACCCGCAGCGGGTCGCGGAGGTCATGGCGCTGTCGGAGCGGGAGGCGATCCGGGATCCGAAGCTGCTCGCCCAGAGCCTGGTCGTGCTCGCGCTGGTGCTGGCGGGGTTCGTGCTGCACTCGGTCCTGCACGCGGAGCCGTCGGTGGTCGCGCTGCTCGGCGCCGGAGTGCTCGTGCTGATCTCGCGGGTCACCACCGACGAGGCGCTGGCCGACGTCGAATGGGCCACCCTCGTGTTCTTCATGGGGCTGTTCGTCATGGTGGGCGCGCTGGTCAACGCCGGCATCATCGCGCGGGTCTCGCACGCGCTCGTCGAGGCGACCGGCGGCCGGCTGCTGGCCGCGACGATGCTGGTGCTGGTGGCGTCCGCGGTGCTGTCGGCGGTCGTGGACAACATCCCGTACGTGGCGACGATGGCGCCGATCGTCGAAGACCTCGTCGCCGGCGCCGGCGGGCTCGAGCACGCCCAGGTGCTGTGGTGGTCGCTCGCGCTTGGCGCCGACCTCGGCGGCAATGCCACCGCGGTCGGGGCCAGCGCGAACGTGGTGATGCTCGGGCTCGCCGCCCGCAGCGGCACGCCGGTCACGTTCTGGGAGTTCACCAGGTACGGCCTCGTCGTGGCGGCGCTGTCGATTCTGCTCGCCGCGCCGTACCTGTGGCTGCGTTACTTCGTGATGGCTGCTACTTGGTGATGACCTGAGTGGGCCTGCCCTCGTCCCGCTCGGTCTC
>DASSUA010000491.1:0-13458 GCA_035707525.1 Pseudonocardiaceae bacterium | reverse complement strand
AGGTCGCGCAAGCGCAAGTACGCGCTGATGATGTCGATGCGGATTCCGTTCCTCATCGCGGCGGTGGCGTGTTACCAGATCTGGTGGCTGGCGCTGCTGCTGATCCTGCTGTCGGTGCCACTGCCGTGGATGGCGGTGCTGATCGCGAACGACCGGCCGCCGCGGCGCTCGGAGAAGGTCAACCGGTACCGGTCGGCGGACCAGGCCCGGCAGCTCGAGGCGCGTGACCATCCGGTGATAGACGGCTGAGTTCGACCGCGACCTGCGCGGCGAGCTCGGCGTTGGCCAGCACGAGCGCGATGTTGGCCTCGAGGCTCGCGCCCGCGGTCGAGGCGTGGAAGTGGTCGAGCAGCGCCGGGGTGACGGCCTTGCCCCGCACGCCGCGGCGCCGCAGCAGGTCCAGCCCGGTGGCCAGGGCCGAGTCGTGCAGTTCGGCGTCCATCTCCTGGGCGGCCGGCACGGGGTTGGCGAGCACCAGGCCGGCCGGCCCACCGAGCAGCCGGTGGGCGGCGAACGCGGCGGCGGCCTCGCGGGGAGTGTCGACGCGCCACGGCGCCGGGTGCCCGGAGTCGCGGCGGTAGAAGCCCGCGAATGCGTCGGTGCGGTAGCCGAGCACGGGAACCGAGAGGGTCTCCAACCGCTCCAGCGTCGCGCCGACGTCGAGGATCGACTTGACGCCGGAGCAGGTGACCAGCAACGCAGTGGCGGCCAGCGCGTTGAGGTCGGCGGAGATGTCCCAGCCGGTGCCGCGGTGCACGCCACCGATGCCGCCGGTGGCGAACACGTCGATGCCGGCAAGCGCGGCTACGGCGAGCGTGCCGGCGACGGTGGTCGCTCCGGTGATGCCCCTGGCGACGGCGATCCCTAGGTCCCGCCGGGACAGCTTGGCGACCTCCCCCGAGCACAGGCGGTCGAGCTCATCGGGAGAACAGCCCGCGACGGCGGCGCCGTCGAGCACGGCGATCGTGGCCGGTACGGCGCCGTTGGCGCGCACGGTGCACTCGAGCCGGTCGGCGACCTCCCGGTTGCGGCCGGCGGGCAGGCCGTGGGCGAGCAGGGTGGACTCGAGGGCGACGACCGGACACCCGGCGGCGAGAGCGTCGGCTACGTGGCCGCCGGTCCGCAACGGGACGTTCACCCTCGGCCTGTCCACTGGGGCATCATGGGGCACGTGAGCACGCAAACCCAGACGTTGCCGGATACCGAGACCCGCCCGGAGGGCACCGACCGCACCGGCGACGACGATCCCAAGGTCTTCCACTACGTGCGCAAGTCGAAGATCGCCGAGAGCGCCGTGCTCGGCACGCACGTGGTGGCCCTGTGCGGAGAGGTGTTCCCGGTGACCCGCTCGCCGAAGCCGGGTGCGCCGGTGTGCCCGGAATGCAAGCGGATCTACCAGACGCTGCCGCCCGGCGGTGAGTGAGCCGATGACCGACCCGGAACGGCAGTACGCGGTCGAGGCCTTCAACCGCAGCTGGGAGCTGCTGGAATCGCAGCGTTCCCCGGACCAGGACGCCGAGGCCCTCGCCGCCGCGTTCGCCTCGCGCTGGCACTGGAGCCGGATCGGCGGCCCGGAGCAGCTCGCCGTCGGTGACCATCAGGTCGCCAAGGTGGCCAGCGCGCTCGGGTTCGCCGGTCTCGCGCTGCACTTCGCCCGCCGGGCCTGGGACTGCGGCCAGGAGCAGGGCTGGACGGACTGGCGCCGCGCGGTGTTCGCCGAGGGAATGGCCCGGGCCCACGAGGCCGCCGGCGACACCGCGGCACGAGACGAATGGCTGCGCACCGCGGCCTCGGCGCTGGCGTCGGTCGAGGACGCCGAGGACCGGGAGGTCGTGGAGCGTCAGCTGCGGGAGATCCCGGGCTGGGCGGTCGTCAGCGCCGGTTGAGTTCCCGACCGCGAGTCGGCGGAACGGCCCGTGGAGCTCTGCTCCGGTGAGGCCGACCCCGCTTCATCGTCGGCTGCCGGTGTGGCGGGGCGGTTGGCTTTGGGGGCACGGCCGCCGCCGTTGGGTTTGCGGCCGGCGGTGCGCTCGGCGCGCAGGCGTTCCGCGGCGCGCTCCATCTCCAGGCGCCGCCACCGCCGCCGCTCGCGGCGGGTCATGTGCGCGGGCCACATCTCCTCGATCGCGTTGTTGAGCTGGGCACCGATCACGATGGCGAACCCGATGAAGAACGTGAACAGCAGGAGCGCGATCGGCGTCGCGAGCGCCCCGTAGGTGAAGCCGGTGCTGGTGACCCAACCGATGTAGAGCCGAAGCCCCGAACTGGTGAGCAGGAAAACGATCATGGCAAGCATTGCTCCCGGCAGCCCCCGGTGCCACGGCAGCTTCCTCGGCAGCGCGACCTTGTACAGCGTGGCCAGCGCGAGCACCAGCAGCAGCCCGATCCCCGGGTAGTACAGCCAGTCGACCAGCTCCGCCACGCTGTTGCGGATCGGGCCGGGCACCAGCCGCGACAGCAGCCCGGGGCCCAGCGCGAGCAGCGGCAGCGTGAACACGCCGATGACCAGCGCGACCAGGTACAGCAGCAGGCCGAAGATCCGCTGCCAGATCACGTTGCGGATCTCCCGCTGCCGGTAGGCCGTCGTGATCGCGTCGACGAACGACGCCATCGCCGACGAGCCGGCCCACAGCGAGATCAGGAAGCCGATCGAGACGACGTCGCCGCGACCCTCGTTGAGGATGTCGCGCACGGTGGGGCCGATGATCTGCTCGACCACGCTCGGGCTGAACACGGTCTGGCAGAAGGCCAGCGCCTTGTCCTCGACCTCCTGGACGGTTTCCGCGCCGAACCAGCTACCGAAGTAGCCGATGCTGCCCAGCAGCCCGAGCAGCAGCGGGGGCAACGACAGCGCCTGCCAGAAGGCGCCCTGGGCAGCCATCCCGAAGATGCCGTCGCTGAACGACTTGAGCAGGGTGCGACGAAGCACGCGGAACACCTTGTGTCGCGTGCCGGCGGGAACGCTGTCTGGTTGCGGTCTCATCGCAGGCTAAGCATGGGGCATCGCCCCATCGCGCCACAGCACCGGCCACCCTCGTGGGGTGTCGGGCTAGCTGCCACCCTGCAGCGTCGCCGACATCTCGCGGAGGCGGGTCTCGTGCTTGCGCGCGTGGTGGCCGCAGAAGAGCAGCTCCGAGCCCGACCTCAGGACGGCGCGGACCAGGGCGGCCGCCCCGCAGCGGTCGCAGCGGTCGGCAGCGGTGAGATTCGGACGGGCGAGTGTCCTAGTCATCTGCCTCTACCTCCGTCCGGTGCCGGTGATCGACACCCTTGCGTGTGGCTCATGACTACCCGGCATGTATTGCACTTATGTCTTCCACTGTTACCGACGTTTCAGTGGGGTCCGGCCATCCCAATCGTTACTGCGACGATCATCACGGTCGGTGCCCGGTCGGTAAGGTTCAGCTCATCCAGGATGCGCGCGCCGAGCTCGGGCGTGCAGGATCTCTTTCGTGCCGCTGACAGCCCCATCGTCGCTGGTCCACCGCGTTCCGGCGCCCCTGCTGTTCCTATTCGGCGGGCTGTCGATGTACCTCGGCGCCGCGGTGGCCGTGGGGCTGTTCGACGAGCTGCGGCCCTCCGTGGTGGCCTGGCTGCGGTTACTGGCGGCAGCGGCGGTGCTGGTGGCGTGGCGGCGGCCGCCCCTGGCGGCGTGGCGCGGGCGGCGGTTGCTGCTGGCTGGATTGTTCGGGCTGGCGACCGCGCTGATGAACGTTGCGTTCTACGAGTCGCTCGCGCGGTTGCCGCTGGGGACCGCGGTCGCCATCGAGTTCTGCGGGCCGGTGGCGGTGGCGGCGATCGGGTCGCGGAGCATGCGTGACGCCGGCGCCCTGGCGCTGGCCGCGTTCGGGGTGCTGCTGATCGCGGACGTGCAGTGGGCCGGCAGCCCGGCCGGCGTGCTGCTCGCCCTCACCGCCGCCACCCTGTGGGCTGCCTACATCGTGCTCGGCAAGCGGCTGGCCAGGGGTGGCAGCGGAATCGACGACATGGCCGTCGGGTTCGTGGTGGCCACCGTGCTGTGCTCGCCGCTGGCGTTTGGCAGCGGCCCGGTGTGGACGTCGCCCCGGCTGCTGCTGCTCGCGGTCGGGGTGGGCGTGCTGAGCAGCGTCGTGCCGTACGTGCTGGACCAGGTCGTGCTGCGGCGGGTGGGGCGCGCGAGATTCGCCCTGCTGCTCGCCCTGCTGCCGGTGACGGCGCCGGTGATCGGCCTGGTCGCGCTCGGCCAGGTACCGCGGGTGCTGGAGGCACTCGGCATCGTCGCGGTCGTGGCGGCGGTGCTGCTGCGCAGCCCGGAACCCGAACGGCAACCCGTCCAGCCGCCGGCTTAGGAACCCGTTGCCGTTTCACGAACATGCCACTTGGGAATCCCGTGGCGTGCTCGTTTCCACGAGCACCATTCGAGGAGGCTTGTGATGTCTACGGGTGCGGTAATCGCCGTCGTTGTCGTTGTAGTTGTGCTGCTGGCCGCCGTGCTGGTCCTGATGCCGGTGATGCGCCGCCAGCGGCTGAAGCAGAAATTCGGTCCCGAGTACGACATGGTCGTGGAGTCCCATGACGACCGGACCACCGCGGAGCGTGAGCTTCGCGAGCGCGAGCGGCGCTTCGCGGATCTGGAGATCCGTCCGCTGGACGAGCCGACGCGTGACCGCTACAGCCAGCAGTGGACGCAGGTGCAGGAGCGGTTCGTCGACGACCCGGAGTCGGCCGTCACCGAGGCCGACGAGCTGGTCACTGCGCTGATGGCCGAGCGCGGCTACCCGACCGAGGGCTACGAGCAGCAGCTCGCCGACCTATCGATCGAGCACTCGCGCACGCTGGGGCATTACCGCTCCGCCCACGACACCCGGCTGCGGATCGGCGACGGGGCGTCCACAGAGGACCTTCGCGAGGCGATGGTCCACTACCGGACCCTGTTCGAGGACCTGCTCCGGCACGAGACCGCACGCTGATAGAGAGGGCAGTGATGCACCCGCACACCACGGACCACCACACCGACACTCGTGCCGACGACCGTGACCGCACCGACGTCGGTGAGTACGGCGAGGCCACCGAGCGTTCCGAGGACCGGTTCGACCAGTACCACGACGAGACCCGGCACGACGAGACCCGGCACGACGAGACCCGGCACGACGAGACCCGGTACGACGAGACCCGGTACGACGAGACCCAGCGCGACGAGACCCAGCGCGACGAGACCCAGCAGGACGAGATGCGGCACGACGAGATGCGGCACGACGAAGAAACCCGGTACGGCGAGGCGGCCGGCGTCCAGGAGCAGGAGCACCCGGACAACGACGAGCAGCGAATGCTCGACGAACGGACCGACCACGACGCGACGGCCGGGTACCAGGACCAGCTCACCGATGCCGATGGCTCGCCGCGCCACGCCGACCACGGCGACCACGCCGACCACGGCGACGGCATCACCGACCACGGCGACCACGGCGTCACCGACCACACCACGCGCGAGCCCGAGTTCGGCGAGACGGCCGGCGACGCCCGCCACGACACGGACTGGGACGGCACACCCGGCCACGCCGAGCCGGTCGTCGACGAACGGTACGACACCGACCGCGACGCGCAGTACGACAGCGACCGCGACGCCGCTGGCGGGTACGTCCAGCCGGGAACGGACCTGGACGGCGCGCCCGGGTACGGCGAGCAGCCGACGGATCATGACGCGACGCCTGCGTACGCCCAGCCCGACGGCCAGTTCGCCGATGAGGCGGTAGCGGGCGCGGCGACCGGGGCAGCCCTGGGTCAGCAGACCGAGCGGCCCCCGCAGCCGGACGACGACTGGGTGCTGTTCGGGGACCAGGACACCTCGGCGCTGCGCGCGCGGTGGGCCGAGGTCCAGGGCGCGTTCGTCGACGATCCACGCGACGCCCTGAACCAGGCCGAGCAGCTCGTTGGCGAGCTTGTCCAGAGCCTGACCGACCGGTTCAACGAGCGCAAGAACGCGCTGCACCTGCACGACGTCGCCGACACCGAGGAGCTGCGGCTGGCCATCCGCCGCTACCGCACGTTCTTCCAGCAGCTGCTCGGCGGCTGAACCTTGCTGATCGACCATCCGAAAGCGGTGGCCGCGGCGCAGGTCGCGGCCACCGCTTCGGTTTGCAGGTCCGTCAGCGGACCAGACCGACCCTCCTGCGGACCTTGACCCTGACCTCGGGCGGCAGCTGCGGCAGCACCGCTGCGAGCCTGGGCAGCAGGTCCGGCCTCGCGGTGAGCGCCGCGAACGCCTCGCCGAGGGTGATGTCGTGCTCGGGGCGATGGACCACGGTCACCGGATCGCCGGCCCGCACCTCGCCCTCGCCGAGCACGCGCAGATAGCCGCCCGGCCGGCCGCGCTCGGTGAACCGGCGGACCAGGTCCTTGACGTCCCAGAAGCCGGCGAGCACCCGGCACGGCAGCCGGGGATAGGTCACCTCGAACACGGCCGTGCCGATCGCCCAGTGCTCGCCCACGAGCGCGTCGTGGATGTCCAGCCCGCTCGTGGTCAGGTTCTCCCCGAAGCAGCCCGGCCGCAGCTGCCGGCCGAGCTCGGCGGACCACCAGAGCAGGTCTTCGACGGCGCACGCGTACGCTGCCCGGTACGGCCCACCGTGGGCGCCGGTGTCGCAGACCGTGTCGCCGGCGACGCCGTGCCGGTTCACCCGCACCGGCCCTGTCACCGGCCGCTTGTCGATCCCGGTGCGGCCCATCCGGCCGGTCCACGCCCCGGTCCGCACGACCGCCACGTTGACCGACTCCAAGACCGACCCCAACCGCATTCCGTCGAGGTTAGCCAGCCGCGGCGACGCAACCACGGAATCCGCCAGTTGACCGACGAGGTTGACCCGGGCGAGTCCTACGGCGAGGTGATGCGCTGGCGGAGGCGATCCGGAGGCGATCCGAAGTCGCGCGTGCGCGACGCCTGCCCGCTTGACCAACTTTTGCACGATCGGACGAAAGTTGTGTCGATCGAGGCCCGAAGGTCTAGACGCGGCTACAGAAGGCGCCTAGTGTGTCCGGCAAGAAACGGGTGACACGCGTGGGTCGGAGGTGGCCATCGTGTATGCCGTGGGACCGCTGCACCTGCGGTTGTTGCGCCTGTTGCGCGATCATGGCGCGATATCCCGGGCCGAGCTGGCCGACCGGCTCGAAGTGCCCAGGCCGCGCCTGCTGGCAGAGCTCGAGCGCCTGCTGGCGGCGGGATACGTCGCCGAGGCCGGGCTCGCGGCATCGCGCGGCGGGCGGCGCTCCACGCTGGTCAAGCTCGGTTCCGGGCTCCGGTTCGCCGCCGTTGATCTGGGCGCCACGTCGATCGACGTGGAGGTGACGAACGGGCGGCTGGAGCCCGTCGTCGCCTACCAGGAGCCCGCCGACATCCGGTCCGGTCCCAAGGCGATCCTGCACCGGGTCAACGACCTGCTCGCCAAGGCGCGCAGCGACGGGGCGTACGAGCGGCTGACCGCGATCGGCATCGGGGTGCCCGGCCCGGTGAGCTTCCAGGCCGGCGTGCCGGTGTCGCCGCCGATCATGCCCGGTTGGCACCACTTCCCGGTCCGGGAGTTCCTGGCCCGGGAGCACGGCTGCCCGGCCGTCGTGGACAACGACGTGAACATCATGGCCGTGGGGGAGCGGCACGGCGGGGTCGGCCACTCCGTGAGCGACTTCCTGTTCGTCAAGATCGGCACCGGGATCGGCTGCGGCATCTACCTCAACGGTGCGGTCTACCGGGGTAGCGACGGCTGCGCCGGGGACATCGGCCACATCCAGCTGGACGGCCACGGGCCGGTTTGCCCGTGTGGCAATACCGGCTGCCTGGAGGCGCTGTTCAGCGGTGCCGCGCTGGCCCGCGACGCGACGGCCGCGGCCCGCTCCGGGGCGTCGCCGGCGCTGTCCGAGCGGCTGGCCGCCGGGGGGCCGCTCACCGCCAAGGACGTGGCCGAGGGCGCCGCCGAGGGCGACGTCACCTGCATCCACCTCATCCGGGAGGGCGGCCGCCGGGTCGGGGCCGTGCTGGCCGCGCTGGTCAGCTTCGCGAACCCGGCCATGATCGTGATCGGGGGTGGGCTCGCCCAGCTCGGACACGTCCTGCTCGCCGAGATCCGCAGCGTGGTCTACCGTCGCTCGCTGCCCCTGGCCACCGGCAACCTCCCGGTCGTGCTCTCCGAGCTGGGGCCGCGGGCCGGGGTCGCCGGCGCCGCCGTGCTGGCCAGCGACCTTGCCTTCGAGCAGGCGTCATGACCGGGCCCGAAGTCCCGGAGGGCACCGAGCAGCGGGTCATCCTCCGCCTGACCGACGTCGTGAAGACCTTCCCCGGGGTGCGCGCGCTCGACGGCGTCACCCTGGAAGTGCGGGCCGGTGAGGTGCACTGCCTGCTCGGGCAGAACGGCGCCGGCAAGTCGACGCTCATCAAGGTGCTCTCCGGGGCGCACCGCCCGGACTCCGGCCACATCGAATGGCTCGGCGAGCCGGTGAGCTTCCCCAGCCCGCAGGCCGCGATGAAGGCCGGGATCGCCACCATCTACCAGGAGCTGGACCTCGTCGATGACCTCTCGGTGGCCGAGAACGCGTTCCTCGGCCACGAACCGCGCCGTTTCGGCTTGCTGCGCCGCGGTCACATCGCCCGGCGCACCAGGCAGATCCTCGGCCGGCTCGGCCACCCGGAGATCCCGCCGACGCGCGCGGTGCGGGCCCTGCCCAGCGCGGGCAAGCAGGTCGTCAGCATGGCCCGCGCGCTCTCCCACGAGGCGAAGCTGATCATCATGGACGAGCCGAGCGCGGTGCTCGCCCACGACGAGGTCGGCAACCTGTTCCGCATCATCCGGGACCTGACCGCGAACGGCATCGCGGTGATCTACATCTCGCACCGGCTCGAGGAGATCCGCGAGATCGGGGACCGGGTCACCGTGCTCAAGGACGGGCGGACCACGGCGGCGAACCTGCCGGCGCGGACCACGCCCACCCGCGACCTGGTCAGCCGGATGACCGGGCGCAGCATCGAGTACGTCTTCCCGCAGCGTCCCGCCGAACCGCCGGAGCGCGGGCCGGGCACCGAGCTGCTGCGGGTGGAGGGGCTGACCCGCCACGGCGAGTTCGCCGACGTGTCGCTCACGGTCGCCAAGGGCGAGATCGTCGGCATCGCCGGGCTGGTCGGTTCCGGCCGGTCCGAGCTGCTCGAGACGATCTTCGGGGCGCGCCGGCCGGACGCGGGGACGGTCCAGGTGGCCGGCCGGCCGCTGCGCCCGGGCAGCGTCGCCGCGGCCGTCCGGGCCGGGGTCGGGATGGCGCCCGAGGAGCGCAAGAGCCAGGCGTTGCTGCTCGGGGAGCCCATTTACCGCAACATCACGCTGGCCCGGTTCACCGACTATGCGACCGCTGGCCTGACCAATGCCGGCCGGGAGCGGGCCGAGGCCGAGCGGATCGCCGTCTCGCTCGACCTGCGCCCGCCGGGCGTGCGCCGGCCGGTGGGCACGCTGTCCGGCGGCAACCAGCAGAAGGTCGTCGTCGGCCGGTGGCTGCTGGGGCGCGTGCGGCTGCTGCTGCTCGACGAGCCGACCCGCGGCGTGGACGTCGGGGCGCGCGCCGAGCTGTACCAGGTGATCCGCCGGCTGGCCTCGACCGGCGTCGGGGTGCTGCTGGTCTCCAGCGAGGTGCCCGAGGTCCTGGGGCTTTCCGACCGGGCTCTCGTGATGCGCGAGGGCCGCATGATCCACGAGGCGCCGGCCGCCGAGCTGGACGAAGACACCGTACTCGACCTCGTCATGGCGGGGTCGCTGATGAAGGAGGTGGCGGTGTGAGCTCGAGAAGCGCCTCGACGGCTCAGGCGGCCCCCGGGGATGCGGGCACCCGGGCCGCGGACCGCGCCGCACGGCGGCGGAACTGGTGGCGCGACGACGCCAGCGAGGGGGTGCGCCGCAACCTCGGGCTGGTCGGCGTGCTCATCATCCTCTTCGTCATCGGCTTTCTCACCAAGCCGGAACTGTACGGCGACCCGTCGTGGTTCGCCTCGAACCTGCTGTCGATCCTCAAGCTCGCATCCGGGATCGGCGTGGTCACCGTCGGCATGACCTTCGTGATCATCGGCGGCGGGATCGACCTCTCGGTCGGCGCGATCATCGCGCTGGCCGGCGTGTGGTGCACGACGGTCGCGACGCAGAGCTACGGCGCCGCCGGGATGATCTTCTGCGCGCTGGCCGTCGGGATCGGCGTCGGGTTCGTCAACGGGGCCCTCATCTCCTACGGGCGGCTGGTGCCGTTCATCGCCACCCTCGCCATGCTGGTGGCGGCCCGCGGCCTGGCGTCGGCGATCTCCGGCCAGCAGACCCAGGTCTCGCGCAACGACACCATCAACGCGATCGCCAGCACCGAGCCGCTCGGCGTGCCATTGCTGGTCTGGATCTTCGCCGTGGTCGTCGCGGCCGGCTGGGTGCTGCTCAACCGCACCACGTTCGGCCGCCGCACGGTCGCCGTCGGCGGCAACGCGGAGGCGGCCCGGCTGGCCGGCATCAATATCAGGTGGCACACCCTGCTGCTCTACGTCCTGTCCGGGCTCTGCTGCGGCATCGCCGCGATCATGCTGACCTCGCAGGCGACCTCCGCGCAGGCGGCGATGGCCAACCTCTACGAGCTCGACGCGATCGCCGCGGTGATCATCGGAGGCACGCTGCTCTCCGGTGGGCGCGGCACGATCATCGGCTCGCTGCTCGGCGTGCTGATCTTCTCCACGATCACCAACCTGTTCGCGGTGAACAACCTCAGCACCGAGGCGCAGAACATGCTCAAGGGCGGCATCATCGTCGTCGCCGTGCTGATCCAGCAGTTCCGGTACAGGTCGCTTTCGCAGCTGCTCGGGCGTAGCAAGACCACCCCAGCTACCACCACCACTACCACCGCCTAGACCCAATACACCCTGAAGGTGACCGCCGACCGGGCGGCCGCCCGGATCCCCACACCTGTACGACGGATCAGGAGGTCGCGATGACCCTGCAAGCTGCCGACGTGTCACGCCGGCGGGTGCTCTTCGGCGCTGCCGCCGTCGGTGCCGGCGCGCTGCTCACCGCGTGCACCAGCAACGAGCAGTCCAACGACGCCCAGACGGTCAACGCCGGCGACGACAACCAGAACGCCGAGCCGGGCGAGCGCGTGGTGATGGGCTTCTCGGCGCCGGCGGCCGACCACGGCTGGATCGCCGCCATCACCAACAACGCCAAGGCGCAGGCCGAGGAGTTCTCCGACGTGGACTTCCGGGCCGTCGCCGCCGGGGCGAACGCGGCCGAGCAGCGCGCCGCGCTGTCCACCCTCATCTCGCAGAAGCCGAACGTGATCGTGCTGCTGCCCTACGACGGCAAGGAGCTCAACTCGTTCGGCCTGGAGGCGATGGCGTCGGGGATTCCCGTGGTGAACCTGGACCGCGCCTTCCCGGACGCGAAGGCCTATCGGCTGCAGATCAAGGGCGACAACTACGGCATGGGCGTCGCGGCCGGCAACTACATCGTCGAGCGGCTGAAGGCGGCCAACATCACCAGCCCGATCATCGGCGAGATCGCCGGGATCGACCAGCTCGAGCTGACCCAGGAGCGGAGCGCGGGCTTCCGGGACGCGCTGGCCGCGAGCGGCTTCCAGGTGGCGAACCGGCGCGCCGCGGAGTTCACGGTCGACTCCGGGCAGCGCGAGGCGACGCTGCTGCTGCAGGCGCTGCCAAAGATGGACGCGCTGTGGAACCACGACGACGACCAGGGGATCGGCGTGCTCGCGGCGATCGAGCAGGCGAACCGCTCGGAGTTCTTCATGGTCGGCGGCGCCGGGGCGAAATCCGCGATCGAGACGATCGCGGCGGACGACAAGGTGCTCAAGGCGACGGTGACCTACAGCCCGTCGATGGCGTCGTCGGCCGTGTCGCTGGCCAGGCTCATCGCGCAGAACAAGAAGATGAGCGATCTCGCCGAGCTGCAGGTGCCGAAGGAGATCCTGCTGGCCTCGGCGACGATCACCAAGGACAACGCCGACGAGTACATGCCACTCGGATTCTGACGCCCGAGGTGATGGCATTGGACAGCGCTGAACTGCGCGTCGGCATGGTCGGCTACGCGTTCATGGGCGCCGCGCACTCGCAGGCGTGGCGCACCGTGAACCGCGTGTTCGACCTGCCGCTGCAAGCCCGGATGGTGGCCGTCTGCGGCCGCGACGAGCCGAAGGTCGCCGCCGCGGCGGCGCGCCTGGGCTGGGACGGCCACGTGACCGACTGGCGCGAGCTGATCCGGCGCGACGACATCGACGTGGTCGACATCTGCACGCCGGGCGACAGCCACGCCGAGATCGCGATCGCGGCGCTCGCGGCCGGCAAGCACGTGCTTTGCGAGAAGCCGCTGGCGAACACGGTCGAGCAGGCGCGCGAGATGGTCGACGCCGCGGACCGGGCCAGGGTGGCCGGCGCCCGTGCGATGTGCGGCTTCAACTACCGCCGGGTGCCCGCGGTCGTGCTCATGCGGCAGCTGGTCGCGCAGGGGCGGCTCGGCGTCATCCGCCATGTGCGCGCGGTGTATCTGCAGGACTGGATCGTCGACCCGCAGTTTCCGCTCGTGTGGCGGCTGCAGCGGGACAAGGCCGGCACCGGCGCCCTCGGCGACCTCGGCTCGCACATCGTCGACCTGACCCAGTACGTGACGGGCCAGCGGATCACGTCGGTCAGCGCGCTGACCGAGACGTTCGTGACCGAGCGGCCGCTGCCCGCCGGGTCGTCCGGCCTGGCCGCGACCGCCGAGGCCCTCGGCGACGGCGCCGGCCCGCCCACCGGGCCGGTGACCGTGGAGGACGCGGCGCTGTTTCTCGCCCGGCTGGACGGCGGCGCGGTCGCCACCTACGAGGCGACCCGGTTCGCGACCGGCCACCGCAACGGGCTGCGGGTCGAGGTGAACGGTTCGCTCGGCACCGTGGTGTTCGACCTGGAGCGGCTCAACGAGCTGGAGTTCCACGACGCGTCCGTGCCGCCCCGTGAGCAGGGCTTCACCCGGATCCTGGTCACCGAGTCCGAGCACCCGTACCTGGCGGCGTGGTGGCCACCCGGGCACATCATCGGGTACGAGCACACCTTCACCCACGAGGCGCGCGACTTCATCGAGGCGATCGCGGGCGGGTCGGACCCGGTGCCGTCGTTCGCCGACGCGCTGCAGGTGCAGCTCGTGCTGGACGCGGTGATCCGGTCGGCCGAGCACGGGTCCTGGACGCACGTGGAGCAGCCACTGGTCGGGGCCACATCCGCTGGAGAGGCTCTCCGGCTCCAGCACTAGAGGGCCCGACCGCGGCTGCGCCCCGCGGCGGGAGTGGGACCGGAGGGGTCGGCCGGTGCGGCCGGGGGCGGGATCCCTTCTGCCGCACCGGAGGCCCACCTACGCTTTGGACACGAGGAGACGGCGATGGCGCGACCGATCACATTGTTCACCGGCCAGTGGGCCGACCTGCCGTTCGAGG
>DASSUA010000490.1:0-8184 GCA_035707525.1 Pseudonocardiaceae bacterium | reverse complement strand
GGCTTCCGGGGTCCGGACGGCGAGCTGGACCAGGCGGTCGGCGCCGGGCTCGGCGTGTCGACGGCCCGGCCGGCGCTGCTGCCGCCGCCATCGGCCGAGCAGGCCACCGAGGTGCTGCGGACCTGGAATGCGATCACCCTCGACAGCCGGATGCTCGTGGTGATCGACGTCTCCGGCTCGATGGACGGCGCCGCCGGCAACGGGCAGTCGAGGATCCAGCTGGCAAGGGACGCCTCGCTCGCCGCGCTGGGGCTCTTCCCGGACAGCACCTCGATCGGTCTCTGGGCGTTCTCGACGGCCGGCTCGATCGCCAGTGGGACCGGAGCTTCGCCACCCGAGGCCTGGATCGAGCTCGTGCCGGTCGGCCCGCTCTCCCAGCGGCTGGGCAACCGCAGCCGGCGGGACGCGCTCGTCGCGGCGGCGCGCGCGTTGCCCAACCGCACCGGCGGTGGCACCGCGCTCAACGACACCGTGCTGGCCGCCTTCCGCGAGATGCGGGCCAGCTACGAGCCGGGCAAGGTCAACTCGGTGGTGCTGATGACCGACGGGCGCAACGAGGGCCCGGACAGCATCGGCACCGCGACCCTGATCCGGACGCTGCAGGACGAGATCGCCCCGGCGACCCCGGTGCCGATCATCGCGATCGGTCTCGGCCCGGACGTCGACTTCGAGGCGCTGCGCGAGCTCGCGGCGGCCACCGAGGGCAAGGCGTACCTGGCGCGCAACCCGGCCGACATGCGCCACGTGTTACTGGACGCGCTCATCCAGCGGCAGTGCCGGCCGCACTGCTGACTTCGCCAGCAGGTTGCGGCTCTTCAGCACACGGTGGGGCTCGGCGGCGGCGTCCTCCCAGGACCGTGGGCGTTCGGGTCGCTGGACGGCTACGGGGCGACTCGTGCCGCCTGAGGTTTGCCGGTGCCGACCGCAAACGTGCAACATGCGTACCGAAACGGACGACACGCCGTCAGGTGAGGGCGTGCACCGAGTCCGGGGCGAGTCTCGCGTCGACGACGAGGCCGGCCAGCCCGGTGATCGCCGAGTCGTCCGCGAGCAAAGTGCGGTCCAGCCGCAGCCGGCGCGCGGTGCGGGCGGGCACAAGTTCGAGCAGCGGGCCGCGCACCGCCGCGACGAACGCCGGCAGCCGGCCGACCTCCCCGCCGAGCAGCACCGCGTCCGGGTCGACCATGGTCACCGCGTTGGCCAGCGCCGCACCCACCTTCGCCCCGGCCTCCCGGACGGCGGCCAGCGCCGCCGGATCCCCCGCGCCGATCTGGCCGACGACGTCGGAGAGCCGCCGCGCACCCCGGCCGCGAAGCGCGGCCAGCAGCGCCCGGCCGCTGGCCACCGCGCCGAGGCAGCCGCGCGCCCCGCACGTGCACGGCCGGTTCTCGCCGTTGAGCCGCACGTGGCCGATCTCCCCCGCGCCGCCGCTGGCCCCGCGGTGCAAGGTGCCGTCGACTATCAGCCCGGCCCCGATGCCGGTGGACACCTTGATCACCAGCAGCGACTCGTACCGGGAGGCGCCCTGGGCCAGGGCGGCGACGTGCTCACCGAACGCCATGGCGTTGGCGTCGTTCTCCACCAGCACGTCGACGCCGAACTCGGAGCGCAGCGCGCCGGAGATGTCCGCGCCGTCCCAGCCGCGCATCATCGTCTGCTCCTCGAGCGTCGCCCGGTCGGGCGCGACCGGGCCGGGGAACCCGACACCGAGCCCGAGCAGGGGCCGGCGCCGCAGGCCCGCCGCCGCGGCGTCCTCGACGAGCGCGCGGGCCGCCGCGGCCACGGCCGGCAGCACGGCGTCCGGGCCGGCGAACGTGTCCATCCGCTCGCGGCGCACCGCGAGCAGGCGCAGGTGCAGGTCGGCGAGAGCCACCGTGGCGTGGGTGGCGCCGAGGTCGATCACGAGCAGGTGCCGCCCGGTGCCGTCGAAGGCCAGCGCGGTCGCCGGGCGGCCGCCCGTGCCGCGGCGCACCTCCGCGTCGCGGATGAGTCGGTGCCGGCGCAGCACCTCGACCTTCTCCACCAGAGTCGAGCGCGCCATGCCGGTGCGCTCGAGCAGTTCTGCCCTGGTCAGCGGGCCTGCTTGGCGAAGAAGGTCGAGCACGGCGGCGGGCGAGGTCAGGCTAGATCGCTCCATGCTCACCTCTTGCATCGCCTTGCGACCGAGGGCCATTATGTCCGGCGATCGAACAAAACACAGGGTCACGGCCCGACCACGGAGGTGGAACGCTCAAATGACGAACTTGAGCGGTATTTCGCGCCGGCAGGCGCTTCGGCTGGGCCTGGCGCTCGGCGTGGCGGGGCCGCTGGCCTCGGCGTGTGGGGGCGGTGGCTTCTCGACATCGGGCGGCGGTGGCGGCGAAGGCCAGCTCTCGTTCCTTTCCACTCAGTTCACCCCGGTGGAGGAAAAGGAACGGTTCATCAAGATCCTGGGGGGCCTGTCCAACGTCGGCCCGGTCAACTTCGTCTCAGCCGAGCCCGGCCAGCTCACCACCCAGGTGCGCGCCCAGGTCGGCGCCGGCAAGGTGGAGGTCAACCTGATCGGTGGCCTGCACGGCGACCTCGCGCCGCTTGCCGACGGCCAGCTGGAGGACCTGACCGACCTCGCCAACGAGCTCAAGGACAAGGCGTACCCGGAGGACTTCCTCGAGCTGAGCAAGGCCGGCACCGACCGCAACTGGTACATCCCGTGGGCGCAGGCGACCTACGTGGTCGCGATCAACAAGAAGGCGCAGGAGTGGCTCCCGTCCGGCGCGGACATCCAGGACCTCACCTATGACCAGTACCTGGCGTGGGCGAAGGCCGCGAAGGAGGCGACCGGCGCGCCGCAGTTCGGGCTGCCCGGCGGCCCGAAGGGCCTGCTGCACCGGTTCCTGCAGGGCTACCTGTACCCGTCGTTCACCGGCGGCCAGGTCACCACGTTCAGCAGCGACGAGGCAGTGACGTTGTGGACCTACCTCAAGGAGCTGTGGGCCTACTGCAACCCGGCGAGCACCAACTTCGACAACATGCAGGAGCCGCTCGCGGCCGGACAGGTCACGGTGGCCTGGGACCACGTCGCCCGGCTCGTCGACGCCCCCAAGGACAAGCCGGAAGACTGGATCATGGTGCCGGCCCCCAAGGGCCCCGAGGGCCGCGGGTTCATGGCGGTGCTGACCGGCATGGCGATCCCGAAGGGCGCGCCCGACCAGGACAAGACCAAGAGCCTGATCAAGGCGCTCTCGGAGGCCAACGTGCAGCTCGACGTGCTGCGGCAGAACGCGTTCTTCCCGACGGTCAAGGCCGAGGTGCCCAGCGACCTGCCGCCGGCCGTCCAACTCGAGGCCGACGCGGTGCGAGCCCAGGCCGAGTCGCCCGACGCGCTCGTGGCGCTGCCGCCGGTGGGCCTCGGGAAGGCCGACGGTGAGATGACCAAGATCTACAAGGACTGCTTCACCGCGATCGTGCTGCAGAACAGCGACATCCGGGCCACGCTCGAGGCGCAGGCCAAGAACATGCAGGCGCTGCTGGACGACGCGAAGGCGTCGTGCTGGGCGCCCGACGAGGGCACCCCCGGCGAAACCTGCAAGGTCGGCTGAGAGTGACCGCCGCCCCGGCACCGAGGCGGCAGCAGCTGCTGCCCTACCTGCTGCTGCTGCCGTCCATCCTGATGATGACGCTGCTGTTCGGGTGGCCGCTGGTGCAGGGCGTCCTGGAGGCGTTCCAGGGACCGAACGGCTTCACGCTCGCCAACTGGGAGCGGATGACCGGCGAGCCTCGGTTCTGGGAGGCGGTGCGCAACACTCTGTTACTGACCGCGGTGATCATCCCCATCCAGTTCGTGTTCGCGATCACGATGGCGATGTTGCTGCAGGCCAAGCCGAAGTTCTCGGGCTTCTACTTCTATGTGTGGGCGATTCCCCTGGCCGTGAGCGACCTGGCCGCGGGGCTGGTCTGGCTGTCGATCTTCAGCGACGTCGGTTACCTGAACTCGACGCTGGTCAACCTCGGGCTCGCCGAGCGCGGCGTGCAGTGGCAGCTGTACAGCGAGCCGGCGCGGCTGTTCTTCATCGTGCTGGTGGCCGAGGTGTGGCGGGCGACCTCGCTCGTGCTGATCATCGTGGTGGCCGGCATGCAGGGCATCCCGAAGGACTACGACGAGGCCGCCCAGGTCCTCGGGGCCACGTTCTGGCAGCGGCTGCGGCACGTCACCCTGCCGCTGCTGCGGCCGAGCCTGCAGGTCGCGCTCATCCTGCGGACGATCCTGGCGCTGGAGGCGTTCGCCGTGGCGCAGGCGTTGACCGGCCGGAACTTCCGGCTGCTCGTCGGTGAGACCTACGAGTGGTCGGTGCAGCTGCAGAACCCGGCGGTGGCGAGCGCGGTCGCGCTCGTCGTGCTCGGCATGTCGATGGTGGTCGCCATCATCTACCTGCGGGCGCTGCGCCAGCCGGACGCGGCCGGAACCGGCCGG
Source organism: Pseudonocardiaceae bacterium (assembly GCA_035707525.1). Classification (GTDB taxonomy): domain Bacteria; phylum Actinomycetota; class Actinomycetes; order Mycobacteriales; family Pseudonocardiaceae; genus DASSUA01. The sequence continues at coordinate 3,734 of DASSUA010000490.1, read as the reverse complement.
TGAGTCCCGAGGAGCGCAGCGAGCGCGGAGCCGAACAGATGAGTACTCTCGTCACGCAGCCGGCGGCGGCGCCCAGGCCGGAGGCGGCGGAGCTGCCGCCGGTCGACCTGGCACCGCTGCGCCGCCGGCGCCGCCGCCGGGCGCTGCTTCAGCTGGCGTGCATCGCGGTCACCTTCTTCATGGGGTTCCCGATCTACCTGATCACGCTGGCCGCGTTCTCCTCGAGGCGGACGCTCAACGAGTTCCCCAAGTCGCTGCTGCCCAAGGAGATCTCGACCGACACGATGTCGGCGTTCCTGTCCTCGACCGGGGTCGTGCCGGCGTTCCTGAACTCGATCGTGATCGGCCTCGGAACGCTCGTGCTGGCCCTGCTGGTCGGCGCGCCGGCCGGGTACGCGATCGCCCGGTACTTCTTCCGCGGCCGCGACCCGTACCAGCTGTTCCTGCTGCTGACCAGGGCGCTGCCGATCGTCGTGCTGGCGGTCCCGCTGTCGCAGCTGTTCCTGACCGCGGGGATCTACGACACCGTGCCGGCGGTCGTGCTCGTGCACGCCGCGCTGTCGCTGCCGACCACGATCCTGATCACCGCGAGCGTGTTCATCGCGGTGCCGCGCGATGTCGAGGAGGCGGCGCAGCTGTTCGGCTGCACCCGGCTGGCCGCGTTTCGCCGGGTGGTGCTGCCGCTGGCGCTGCCGGGGGTCGCGGCGTCGGCGATCTTCACGTTCGTGCTGTCCTGGAACGAGGTGCTGGCCGCGGCGGTGCTGACGCTCAACAACCGCACGCTGCCGGCCCAGGTGCTGGTCTCGCTGTCGGACTCGCCGATCGCCTACCGGTTCGCCGGCGGTTTCGCGCTCGTGGTCCCGGCGCTGCTGTTCATCCTGCTGATGCGCCGCTACCTGCTCAACATGTGGGGCAGCACCCTGCGCTGAACGCGCTGGCCCAGGAGGAGGAGAACGAAACATCATGGCCGAAGTGCGCATGCGCAACCTCGTCAAGACCTACCCGGGCGGTTCGGTCCGGGCCACCGACGAGGTCTCGCTCGACGTCGCGGACGGCGAGTTCATGGTGCTGCTCGGCCCGTCCGGGTGCGGCAAGACGACGCTGCTTCGCATGGTCGCCGGTCTGGAGCTGCCCGACGAGGGCCAGGTGGTGATCGGCTCGAGGGACGTCACCTACCTGCCGCCGCGCGATCGCAACCTGTCCATGGTGTTCCAGTCCTACGCGGTGTTCCCGCACAAGCGGGTCCGGCCCAACATCGGTTTCGGGCTGCGGATGCGCGGCGTCGACCGGGCCGAGATCGACCGCAAGATCGACTGGGCGGCCGAGCTGCTGCAGCTGACGCCCTACCTGGACCGGTACCCGTCGCAGCTGTCAGGTGGCCAGCGCCAGCGGGTCGCGGTCGCCAGGGCGATCGTGATGGACGCCGACGTGCTGCTGATGGACGAGCCGCTGTCCAACCTGGACGCGCTGCTGCGGCTGTCGTTCCGGGCCGAGCTCAAGCGGCTGGTCGGCGAGATCGGCACGACGACCATCTACGTCACGCACGACCAGGTCGAGGCGCTGTCGCTGGGCGACCGGGTGGCGGTCATGCGCGAGGGCCGCATCGTCCAGTGCGACAACCCGATCAGGGTCTACGACGTGCCCGCCTCCGAGTTCGTCGGGGGCTTCCTCGGCAACCCGCCGATGAACTTCCTGTCCGGCACGCTCGCCGGCACCAACGGGGCCGTGCAGGTCGATCTCGGCGCCGAGGAGTCGCTGCCGGCCCCGGCGCAGTTGGCCCAGTTCCGCGGCAAGCCGGTGCGGGTCGGCGTGCGGGCCGAGGCGATCGGGGTGTCCCGCGAGCCGCGCGAGGACGCCGCACGCTGCGTCGTCGAGGTGTTCGAGCCGCTCGGCGCCAGCGTCCTGATCACCGCGGACCTGGCCGGGCAGCGGATCAAGGTGCAGGCGCCTGCGTCGTTTCGGGCCGAACCCGGCGACGAGCTCTGGCTCGTCCTGGCGCAGGACAGCCTGCGCTGGTACGACCCGGACAGCGGCGTGGCGCTCATCGCGGCATGAGCGCCCGCCACGGACCGAAGGCGGCGCCCGAGACCGGCGGGTACCGGGAGCGTGGGGCGCGGTTGCTGAACCAGGCCGCGCTCGCCGCCCGGGCCGCCTACGTGCTGCGCGGCAACGACCTCGGCCACATGACCACCGCCGCGCCGGCCCTGTACCCCCACATGTGGAGCTGGGACGCCGCCTTCGTCGCGATCGGCCTGGCCACGGTGAACCTGGACCGGGCGATTCTCGAGCTGGACACGTTGCTCGCGGCGCAGTGGTCGACCGGGATGCTGCCGCACATCGTGTTCGCCCCCGGCGACCTGGACTACTTTCCCGGCCCGAACCGGTGGGGCTGCCTGGAGTCCGGCGCCCCGGCCCCGGGCCAGCCCCCCACGTCGGGGATCTGCCAGCCGCCGGTGCACGCGATCGCCGTGCAGCGCATCGTCGAGGCCGGCCACCGCGGTGAGCGCTCCGAGCGCCGGGCCGCCGACGCGTTCCTGCGCCGGTCCTGGAAGCCGCTGCTGGCCTGGCACCGCTGGCTGGCCACCGCGCGCGACCCGGACGGCGACGGGTTGATCACCGTGCACCACGGCTGGGAATCGGGAATGGACAACTCGCCGCGATGGGACGAGCCGTACTCGCGCGTGCGCGTCGGCCCGGGGCTGCCCGCGTACCAGCGGCGTGACGTCGGCGTCGTCGGCGACGCCACCCAGCGCCCGTCGGACGCCGAGTACGACCGCTACCTGTGGCTGGTCGAGCAGATGCGCCGGGTCGGCTACGACGACGCGCTCGTGCGCGAGCGGGTCGACTTCGCGGTCCAGGACGCGTTCGTCTCCGCGATCATGTCGATGGCCTGCGCGGTGCTCGCCGAGCTCGGCGAGGACGCCGGCATGCCGGCCGCCGACATCGCCGAACTGCTGGCCTGGGCGCAGTTGTACTCGGCCGGCGTGGCCTGGACCGTGGACCCGGCCACCGGGTTGGCCCGCGACTTCGACCTGCGCACCCGGTCGTGGCTCTCGGCGCCGACCGTCGCCGGGTTCGCCCCGCTGCTGTGCGGCGGGCTGGATCACGCGGCCGAGCGGCGGCTGCTGGCCCTGTTGAACTCGCCAACCTGGGCCGGCGACCCCCGGCTCGTCGCCGCGCTGCCGCCGTCGACCTCGCCGGCGTCACCGGCCTTCCGTCCGCGCGAGTACTGGCGCGGGCCCCTGTGGCCGGTCGTGGCCTGGTTGTTCTCGTGGGCGTTCGCCCGGCGCGGTTGGGCCAACCGCGCGGCGATCCTGCGGGAGGAGGGCATGCGCCTGGTCGCCGACGGTCACTTCGCCGAGTACTACGAGCCATTCACCGGCAAGCCCCTGGGCAGCATGCGTCAGTCCTGGACGGCCGCGGCCGTACTCGACTGGCTGTGCTGACCCTGCCGCCTGGTGGAGCGTGGGCGTCATTCGGTCCCTGTAGCGGAGCGAATGACGCCCACGTGCCGTGGCTCGGTGGCCCAGTCGATCGAGCGGTCCGGTCATCACCAGCTTGGCCGGCGCATCAGGCCCAGAATCCGAGACGGCGGTATGCGGTCGGCGGCGAACACGCCGGCCAGCACCCGCAGCCACTCGTCCGCGCCGGCCGCCCGCACCTGGTCCAGCGTCATCGGCTCCCGGCGCGGGCAGGTTCGCGACCGGCCGCCCGACGCGTCGTCGTTGACCTGG
>DASSUA010000489.1:0-2720 GCA_035707525.1 Pseudonocardiaceae bacterium | reverse complement strand
CGAGGTCTGGGCCGAGGTGCTCGGCGGGCCGCGGATCGGCGTCGACGACAACTACTTCGCGCTGGGCGGCGACTCCATCCGCAGCATCCAGCTGCTCGCCGCCGCCGAGCGGCGCGGGCTGCGGTTCACGCTGCCGGACCTGCTGCGCTTCCAGACGGTCCGGCAGCTGGCACCGCACGTCACCACCGGCGGCACGCTGGTTCCGGACCGGGCCGGACCGCCGTTCGCGCTGCTGTCCGGCGAGGACCTCGCGCTGGTTGCCGATGGCGTCGCCGACGCCTACCCGATGACCAGGCTGCAGGCCGGGATGATCTACCACGGCCAGGCGCACCGGCTCTACCACAATGTGTCCGGCTACCTGGTCCGCGCCGGCTATTCCGAGCCGGCGTGGCGCTGGGCGGTGGCGAGCGTGCTGGCCCGCCACGAGATCCTGCGCACCTCGTTCGACCTGCACGGCTTCAGCGAGCCCATGCAGCTCGTGCACGCCGAGGTGGACCCGCCGGTCACGTTCGAGGACCTGACCGGGTTGCCCGACGAGCAGCGGCGGGCCGCAGTGGACCGCCGGTTCGCCCACGAGCGGGCGACACCGTTTCCATGGGACACCGCGCCGCTGCTTCGGCTGCACGTCCAGCGTCTCGGCGCCGACCTGTTCCAGCTCTGGGTGGTCGAGCACCACGCGATCCTGGACGGCTGGAGCGAGCGGAGGCTGTTCGCCGAGCTGGTCGAGCTGTATGTGAACCGGCTCCGCAACGGCGACCGGCCGGCCCAGCCCGCCCCTCAGGCGCCGCCCGTTCGGTTCCGGGAGTACGTGGAGCTGGAGCGCCGGGCGCTGGCCGACGAGGGGCACCGGCGGTTCTGGCTGGACCTGCTGCGCGACAGCACGTTCGCCGAGCTGCCCCGGTGGCGGCCGCCGCGCGGCAGGCCGGACATGCGGCTGCTCGACGTCGACCTGTCCGGTCTGCCGGTTGGCGTCGAGGAGCTGGCCCGCCGGTTCGGCACGGCGGTCCGCACCGTGCTGGTGGCCGCCCACGTCCGGGTGATGGCGCTGCTCGCCGGCGGCACCGGCGTGGTAACCGGCGTCGTCGGGCACGGCCGCCCGGAGGCGGCCGGCGGCGACCAGGTGCTCGGGCTGTTCCTGAACACGCTGCCGCTGCGCGTCGAGCTGCCGGGCGGCACGTGGGCCGAGCTGGTCGAGGCAGTCGCCGAGCTGGACCTGCGGATGCACCCGCACCGGCGCTTCCCGCTGTCGGCGATCCAGCATGAGCTGCGCCGCCCGCTGTTCGAGACCTTCGTCAACTACACGCGCTTCGAGGTCGGCGACCGTGACGGTTTCGAGGTGCTTGCCCACGACGGCGAGACGAGCACCAACTTCGCCTTCGGCGCCGAGTTCACGATGACTGGCACCGCCCTGCTGGCGCTGCGCTTCGACGCCGCCCAGTTCGACCCCGAGCAGGTGCGGCGCATCGGCGAGTACTACCGCTCGGTGCTCGCGGCGATGGCCGATCCGGGCCGGCGCTACGACGTCGACCTGCTCTCCGGCGCCGAGCACCGGCAGCTGGCGAGGTGGAACGCCACCGGGCGGCGGTACGGGCAGCCGCACGTGCTGCACGAGCTGTTCGAACGGCAGGCCGCGCGCACGCCCGACCTGGTGGCGTGCGAGTTCGGGGACGAGCGGCTGCGCTACGCCGAGCTGGACGAGCGCGCCACCGGGCTGGCGCGGCGGCTGGCCGGGCTCGGCGCCGGGCCGGGCCGGCTCGTGGGCGTCTGCCTGCGGCGGTCGCTCGACCTGGTGGTCGGGCTGCTGGCGATCCTCAAGGCGGGCGCGGCCTACGTGCCGATCGACCCCGACGACCCGCCGGCCCGGATCGCGGAGCTGGCCGGCGAGTCCGGCGTCACGCTGGTGCTGGCCGCGCCCGGGTCCGTCGAGTTGCCCGGCGTCGGTGTGATCGATCCGTCTGCAACGGTCGACCGGTTCGACACGGTCGACCGGTTCGGCACGGCCGGCCGGTTCGATGGCGGCTCCGGCTCGGCGATGCCGCCGGCGGGACCGGCCGACGCCGCTTACCTGATCTTCACGTCGGGCTCGACGGGCCGGCCGAAGGGCGTGCTGGTCTCGCATCGCGCGATCTGCAACCGGCTGCTCTGGATGCAGCGCGCCTTCCGGCTGGCCGGGGGCGAGGCGGTCGTGCAGAAGACGCCGCTCACGTTCGACGTGTCGGTCTGGGAACTCTTCTGGCCCCTGACCGCGGGCGGCCGCCTGGTGCTGGCGCGACCGGGAGGGCACCGCGACCCGGCGTACCTGTCGGAGCTGATCCAGCGCGGGCACGTGAGCACGGTGCACTTCGTACCGTCGATGCTGGCGGCGTTCCTCGACCACGGTGAGCTCGCGCGGTGCACCGCGCTGCGCCGGGTGATCTGCAGCGGGGAGGCGCTGCCGGCGCAGCTGCAACGGCGGTTCTTCGCCCAGGCGCCGCCCTCGGTGCAGCTGCACAACCTGTACGGCCCGACCGAGGCGGCCGTCGACGTCACGCACTGGCGCTGCGAGGACGACGGCAGCGACACCGTGCCGATCGGCCGGCCGATCGACAACACCCGGCTGTACGTGCTGGACGGTGACCGCCGGCCGCTGCCGGTCGGCGTGCCAGGCGAGCTGTACATCGGCGGGGTCGGGGTGGCCCGCGGCTACCTGAACCGCGACGAGCTGACCGCCAGCCGGTTCG